>JAOASB010000052.1:0-300000 GCA_025210375.1 Maledivibacter sp.
CTTTCAAAGGACTATGTTTTCCATCCTATGTCCATCCCCCTTTTGGGAGGATATATTTTATGAAGGCCATGAACTGTCCTATCTAATGGGTGGCATTAGCTTTCCCTTGCATCTATCTGCCAATTTTTCATACCGAGGCAGAAGAAAAAAACTGATGAACAAGGGAGACGTTATTACCCCTATAAGGATAGAGTTCTATGGGCCTGCCAGTAATCCAAGTATAATCAACGAAACCATAAATGAATTTATAAAGGTAAACAAGGAGCTAGAAGAGGATGAAATCCTCATAGTAGATACCTCCTTTGGCAATAAAAAAGTAATGATACAAAAAGGCGACAAGACCATAGAAAATGCCTTTGGCTACATTGACCTAGACAGCAGCTTTTGGCAGCTGGCTGTAGGTAAAAACATCATAAGATATACCAGCGATGATGACAGCGAAAAGGCTAGGGTCAAGATAAGCTATAAAAACAGATATATAGGAGTATAGATGGAGGTGGTATAAGATGGGTGAAGTTTTTAGATTTTTTGACAGTACCGTTGATGATGAAAGAAGATATTCCGCCGATGAATTTGCCGAGTATTTCAGACAACTTTTAACAAATGGGGTATTCAATGGGGGAGATAATCTCAGGGTCACAACCCATGGAACAGATATGAATGCCAAAATCCTTGAGGGCTACGCATGGATAGAGGGTTACATGTATAGGATTGATGAACAGCCCCTACAGTTAACCCTAGATGACGCAGATGTAAACCATGATAGGATAGACAGAATAGTCATTAGACTGGATAAAACCCTGGAAAATAGATATATAAAAGCCTTTGTGCTAAGGGGAACCCCAGATGCCAGCCCAACGGTGCCGGCAATAACAAGGAACAACAATGTTTATGAAATAAGCTTAGCACAGATAAGGGTAAAGGCAGGGAAAAGCTATATATCCACCGAGGATATAACCGATGAGCGACTCAATAAGCAGGTATGTGGCTTGATCAACAGCTTGATACAAGCAGATACCACAAATATATTCAATCAATTCCAAGGCTTTTTAAACACCAAAAAGCAGGAATTCATAGGTCAATGGCAGCAATGGTTCAATTTCGTCAATCAAGACTACGACGACAGACTAGACGACTTTATGCTAAAAACCAAGGCATTTCTACAGTCCCTAGAGGACAATCTAACCGATGCCGATGTGACCTACCTAGACAATAGGATAAATGAAGTAGAGATGAGTGCCTACAACTTCGCCGATGATACAGGCATAGAGATAGAAAAAGATGGTGTGAGTATATCCAAGGGAAATCTCATAAAGAAGATTGACTTTAAAAACCTAAGCAACATAGCCAATATCACTTTGTCCAAGGACAAGGTGATAGTTGACTTTTCACCACTAGAAAATCGTATATAGGGAGGTAATGAGCATGGATATAGTATTAAAACAAAGGCTTTATGAAAAGCTGTGGAAGGATAATTATTACAAGGGAGCCGATGTGTTTAGGGAACAAATGACCCATAAAGAATTTGCAGACCTCATAACAGAATCTAAACCAGCCATGAATGTTGTTTTTGAGAAGATGGAGAATGCTGGGGAGGAGTATAGGTTTTTGCCGGAGATATTTTTTAGTAGTTGTATAAATGTTGGTAAAGGATTAGCAATTTACTATAATCTTGATTACAACAAGCTCAAAGATTTAAACAGCATAGATGATGTGGCAGCAGATGAAGCAGCCATGACCGAAATAGCGGCCTCACAGCTTGCAATGGAGGAAATAGCAAAGTCAAGTACAGCGATGAATGCAGTAGCAAAGTCAAGTACAGCGATGAATGCAGTGGCAGGGTCAAGTACAGCGATGAATGCAGTGGCAGGGTCAAGTACAGCAATGAATGTAGTAGCAGGGTCAAGTACAGCGATGAATATATTCTTTGGAAGTCAATATTATGTAGGAAAGGGTATAGCCACATATGCAGGACTAAGCCATAGTATATTTGATAGCTTAAGTAGTATAAGTGCAGTAGCAGGGTCAGCAATTGCTATTAAAGCAATAGTTATGTCATCAACTGCATCAAAAATAGTGGCTAATAGTATTCAAAACTATCGTTCTAAATTAATCAGTACATTGGATAATGGAACACAATATTTTTCTAAGCATAGTAATTATGAGATAAACTTTAATGCCAATACAATTGATAGAGAGTTGAATACAAACACCATATATATTCCAATACAATGCTATGATGACAGTGACACAAACTGTTATTTATATTATGGTGCCGATACAAGTAAACGAATATGTTATATTATTAGACACTCCGGATGGACTAATATAAATAGTGGAGTAAGCTTTAGGGGTGTGAGAGTACAGGGTTCAGGTACAGCAGATAATAATTATGTCAAATTCAACAAATATACAGTGAAATAAAGGAGCCAACTCCCATGAATCCAATAAAAATAATAACCCAAAACCATAAAATCCTAGCAGAAATCGATGACTACAACAGCCTAATATTCCAAAGAAGATTCAACACCTACGGCGAATTTCAGCTAAAGATAAATAAGCATAAAAATGGCACTGAATTCCTAGAGCTGGGAAACATCATATACCTTTCCAATAACAAGGCGGGTATAATAAAGCACAAGGAAATATCCGTTGATGGGGGTGGAAGAGGAACTGAGACCATAGTAGTCAAGGGCTATACCCTAGACCATATATTCAGTCAAAGGATCACCCTTCCCCCCACAGACTTGGATTGTGATGTAGTGCAGGGCAGTGGAGAAACGGTAATCAAGCATTATATAGAAAGCAATATGATAAACCCCCTAGAAAAAGCTAGAAAAGTCGATATTCTTAGGCTAGCACCTAATCTAAATAGGGGCAAGAATATCAAATGGGAAAGCAGCTATCAAAACCTCTCCAAGGAGCTAGAAAAAATAAGCATGGGCTGTGATTTGGGGATAACGGTAACCATAGATACCCATGGATTAAGGTGGATAGTAGATGTATATGAAGGAAGAAACCTAAGTGTAGATCAAAAGGAAAATCCACCGGTAATATTCAGCCATGATTTCGATAACATCAAAGCCCAAAAATATATTGTCTCCAGCATAGGCCATAAAAATACAGGCTATATCGGAGGCAAGGGTGAGGGTAAGCAGCTAGAAATAGTAGGCAAGGACAATGCTGGAATAAACAGAATAGAAACCTTTGTAAATGCCAGCGGTTCTAGGGATGACCTCATCCAAAAAGGAGAGCAGAAGCTCAAAGAACTAAAGCAGATAAAAACATTAGAGGGTCAAGTCTCCAAGACTGGGCCCTTTACCTATGAAAGGGACTGGGATTTAGGGGACATAGTAACCATCCAAAACAAGGACTGGGGAGTAACCATGAATGCCAGAATCATAGAAGTAAAGGAAGTCTACGAAGCCTCAAACATAGGCTTGGAGGTAACCTTTGGCAGTAAGGTACCAACCCTTATAGACAAGATAAATCAGCAGTTTTCACAGTTAAGCAGTGAGATCACTAAATAAAGGAGTGGATAACATGGTAACTACCGAAAAGGTTTTTGATATGCTTCCCTATGGAGTAAGTGTATTTGAAAAGTTAAAGATAGAGGATTTTTTCAAAAACAAGAAATCAAAGCAAAGGGGAAAAAATCTAAAACAGGAGGATGGTTTAGACTTCATAAAATACCTTCTAAAAAACCTATCAAAGGTAAAGGAAGAAGTATTCAATATAGTAGCCATCTATGATGATAAAAAGGTAGAGGAAATAAGAAGCCAAGAGGTGGCTAAAACCATAGAAGCCCTAAGGGCACTATTCAAAGAAGAAGGCATCATGGATTTTTTCAATCAAGCTATGTAGCAGGGGGATATGAGGAAACCATAATATTGCTGCATAGTAAATACGGCATGGACTTTATCATGAAAACAAATTACAAGCTTTTGATAGGACTACTGACAAAGGCATTTGAAAAATCAGAGCTAGACAAGGCATGGGACATGTGGATCACTATGCTTCCCTATATGGGCAAGGATAACTTTATCCCCTTTAGCAAATTCACAGAGTCCCAAACACAGCCCGCCATCGATCAAAGTCTTGATAAGGAAGAGATAATAAAAAGGGCCGAGAAAATAAAAGAACAAATGACATAGGCCATAGTTCCTATTCTCACAAACTTAGTGGCGTTGCACGTTAAAAACGTAAAGAAAACGAGGAGGTAATACCATGAAAGTATCAAAGGATATCCTAGGTGAAAAGCTATATACACAGGTCAAAGAAAGGCTAGGGGATAAAAAAATAATAATTGAAGATGAAAACTATATCCCCAGAAGCCGACTTAACCATGTCATCCATGAAAAAAATGTTTTAAGAAAAAATATGGAGACTTTAAACAAAGAGCTAGAAGAACTACAGGAAGATATGAAGTTTAAGGCCCAGCACATAAAAAGGCTGAAGGACTCCCAAGACAAATTAGTACAGGAAAACACCAAAATCAAAGACATATGCTTTGCAAGTTCCATAAAGCTGGAAGCTTTAAAGATGAATGCAAAAAACATCCACGTAGTCAGTAACCTCATAGACAAATCAAAGCTTGAGATACTCGAGGATGGAGGCGTAAAGGGCATAGAAGACCAGCTAAATGAATTGAAGGAAACACAAAAAATCCTATTCGGTGAGGATATATTGATATCCCTTATGGATGTTCAACATTTAGTGGGAGAAATGATTCAAAGAAGGCTTATGGAAAATCTATAAACACCCATGCTGAAAATCACAACAGCATATCAAGGAAGTGATGACAATGAAGCTAGTGGAGATAAAGACCGCTATTATAGAGAAGCTAACAAATAGCTTCCCAAACCACAATATCTATGGTGAAGAAGGGGGACAAGGGCTTCAAAAACCTGCCCTAATGGTGAGGCTTCGTCCAATTTCCATGACCATAGAAAATAAGTATCACAGAAGAAAATTTATAAATGCAGAGATTCAATTTCATCCTCAAGATGGGACGAATCAAGAGCAGCTCAACATGATAGACGCCCTATATGAAGCATTTGACTCGGTTTTGACTGTGAAGAGGGAAAAGCTGACCCTAGGCGTTATTCATACTAGAATAAAGGACAATATCCTAAGGCTGTCCTTTAATCTAGATTTTATCGACAGCATAGATAAAACCAAGGGCTACAACTATCAAGAATATGAATTAATGGAAGAATTACAAATGAAGGAGGAATTTTAATGGGTTTACCAGAGATACAGATAGAATTTAAAACAAAAGGAGTAACTGCCATAGAGCGTAGTGCTAGGGGTATCGTAGCATTGATATTAAAGGACGATACAAAGAGCTTTGATACAAAGCTATACAAATCAGTGGGAGATATCCAATCCGGTGACTGGAGTGAGAAGAATAAAAGATATATTGAAAATACCTTCATGGGAACACCTAGTCAAGTAATTGTGGAGAGGATAGCAGTATCCGAGGCAGATTATACAAAGGGGCTTGAGAGATTAAAGAACAAGAAATGGAACTACCTAGCAATCCCAGGTATTGTAGATGCAAAGGTCGCGGCCATTGTGGCTTGGATAAAAACCGAGAGGGATACAAATAAAAAGACCTATAAAGCAGTACTGCCAAATGCTACTGCCGATCACGAAGGAATCATAAACTTTACAACGGCCGATATCAAAGTGTCGGGAAAAAATGAAAGGGATGAAAAGCAGAGCCATACCTATAGTGCAAGTGAATATACTAGCAGAATAGCCGGCATCTTAGCAGGACTACCCTTCACAAGCAGTGCTACCTACTATGGGCTAAATGAGGTGGAAAGTATAAAAGAATCCACAAATCCCCATGGGGATATAGATGCTGGAAAGCTAATCCTTATCAATGATGGAACAAAAATCAAGATAGGTAGAGGTGTCAATTCCCTCACTACCACAAATGAAGCAAAGGGTGAACAATTCCAAAAAATCAAGATTGTAGATGCAGTTGATCTAGTTCGTGATGATATCAGAGATATCTTTGATGGCTCATACGTTGGCAAGATCACCAACTCCTATGATCACAAGGTATTATTCCTATCAGCTGTAAATGCCTACTTTGAAGAACTAGAGAGATTAGAAGTACTAGATGACTCCTTTGGCAACAAGGCACAGATAGACGTAAATGCCCAAAAAACATATCTGATGTCTAAGGGTGTAGATGTGGATGGACTAAAGCTCCAAGAAATCAAGGAATACAACACAGGAAGCAAAGTGTTTGCAACCGCAAGGGTAAGATTCCTAGACGCTATGGAAGACTTAAATATGGAAATATACATGTAGGAGGTAATGGAAAATGGTAAATAAGATATCTGGAAATAGAGTGATAAACGGTACATGGGGAGAAATCTGGCTTGATGGAGACAAGATCAGCGAATTAACTGGACTAGAAGCCAAGATCACCCTTAAAAAAGAAGACGTAAATATGTGTGGGGTATTAGCCAAGGATTCAAAGGTAACAGGTTGGGAAGGAAAGGGAACCTTAAAGATGCATAAGGTGAACTCCAGAATGGCAGTTAGACTAGGAGAAAGTATCAAAAAAGGTAGGGACGTAAGGGTTACTATCCTAGCTAAACTAGCTGACCCCGATACTATAGCTTCCCAGGCTGAAAGAATAGTACTAAAGGATGTAAGCTTTGATGATTTAACTTTAATGAACTTTGAAACAAAGGCATTAGGAAAGGTAGAGTGCCCTTTTACCTTCACAGATTATGATTTTATGGATTTAATACAGCCAGAATAGGAGAAGTGATATAGATGAATACACTAGATTTACTGCTTCAGCTAGATGAAAGCAAACTAAAGAAGCCCTCAAAAGAGGTAGAAATGAAGAGATTATCGGAGCTGACAGGAGAGAAGGTCATCTTCAAGGTAGAAGCTTTAACCCCAGCTAAGATGGAGGAAGTCCAAGAAATGTCCATGGATGAAGCCTTGGAGAATATAAACATCTCAGAGCTTCAAATCATGACAGTCCTAGAGGGAGTCAAAGACCCAAGCTTTAAATCCAAAGAGTTAATGAATAAATTCGGAGTATACACCCCCAAGGATTTAATCAGAAAAATACTCCTCCCCGGTGAAATTATCACTTTATACAATTTCATCGGAGACCTAAGCGGCTTTGACGGAGGAGCAGTGGAAGAAGTAAAAAACTCATAAGAACAGATGGTTTAGCCCAGATGATGTACCACTATTGGAATACAAAGGGCATTAGACCATCTGTTCTGTATAATATGCCCAAGGGCGAGCTTTTACTAATAATGGCATTTTACGAAGAAGAGATGAAGGAAAGAGAAAGAATAATGAAATCCAACATATAACCTAAAAAAAGAAAATGTGACTTGGGGAGTACAGTAAAATAACTAAAAAGCAGCGGCGCCATGGGGACTGTCCATACGTCTCACTGGCATAGCCAGTGACCAAAGGGAAGACGGAGGGACTGTCCCCATGGCAAAGCGGCAGTTATAGCTTTTTCAGCAATATCATACTTACTCCCATGTCATGTTTTCCAGGTTAATATGGTTTTGCAAAGGTGGTGAGAATATAGAATGGATAAGCAATCAAGTAAATCTAATAATGAGATACAAAAAGCATTTGATTATGTTGTAGGGACTATAAATAATAGTAAAATATCTAGTTACCCTATAAATACTATAAACATTAGAAACAATTGGGTTGGAGCAAGGAATACATTAGATGAATTAACAAAGGCAAAATACAGTCAAAAATATATTCCTAAAATTGGGAAATCCGTCAAGGCCGGAACTCTTAAACTTGGAACATCATTAAATATAGGATCTAAGGATCTTATTAAGATTTCTAATAAAGCTGGACATATTAGTGATATCTTAGCGAAAAAGCTTCTATTTGGCTCGACTTCTAAAAAGCAACTAGCAAAAATAAATAGATTAAAAAATATGTCTAAGCCATTTAAAAATGTGTCTAATATTGCAGGAAAGATAATGAATAATAGTGTTGCAAAAAAAATTGGTGGTACATTAGGAAAAGCCTTTACTCCAATGGGCACAGCTATGAATATAAATACATTTCAAAATAAGAAGAATAGTAATTTTAAAAGGTTGCTAGCGGGTGCCGATATTTTAGGGGATATGGTTTCAAAGTTACCGGCACCAGCGGCTAAAGCAGCAGGGCTAGTAACTTCAACTTTAAATTTTGCAGGTGGTCTGGCATATGATTTTTTCGACAGTGACTTGATGAAACGCTTCGGAGGTAAGAAAGTTACTGGTGTGTTAGATAAAGGAGCAGGAGTTATAGTTAAGCCAGTGGACAAGTTAATAGAAACCGTTCCGAAGATGTGGAATTCTATGAAAAAAGGAATAAAATCCATAAAACAAAAAGGACTTGCCAAGTCTGTAAAATCCAGCATCAATATAGCCAAGCAAAAAACACCAGAGCCACTTAAAAAAGCATTAAAAGGCTATGCTAACATGTATCTGCATCCAATACAAACATGGAAAAAAGCCGGTGCCTTCTTGGCGAATAAAACTAAGAATATGTTCAAGAAACCAAAGCTAAAGGATTATAACGACATATACCACAGAAATCTTGCACTTTCAAAGAATAAACAACCTGCAATAAATCACAGTGGTGAAGTAGTACAAACTAAACTCCAAGGCGGCCAAATAGACAACTCAAACAAAAACAACTTCACCATCAATATAAACGGCACCAACAAATCAACACAAGAAATCATGAACGAAATAGTTCCAGAAATAAAGCTAAGAATGAAAAATATATCTGTAGCATAAAGGAGGGCTGGAAATGGATATATTCCTATCGATAAACAACAGACAACAAGTAATAAAGCTTCCCGTCCTTCCTTCCCAGTTCAAAATACAATCGGGAATGAAAAACGAAACCTATGACGTAATAAGCCAAGGAGACATCAAGCTTATAGGTATGCCAGCATTAAAATCCATATCCCTTCAGTCGTTTTTTCCCAACCAGGACTATTCATTCCTGAGGGATAAGCACTATAGGGGCTGGCAATACGTTGAAACCATAGAAGAATGGAAGTCTAGAAGGGTGCCCATTAGATTGATTATATCCGAGGCACCAAGGGATATCATCAACATGCCCTGTACCATAGAAGCCTTTGAATACGGTGTACAGGATGGCACAGGAGATATATACTATACCCTAACCCTAAGTGAATTCAAATTTATAACCCTCGATCAAAGGAGGGTTTAATATGCATCAACTATTTAATTTATCTAGTAATATTGAGACCAATATTACACCCTTAGTTAGGGATATACAGTGGAGGAGTAGTATACATGAATTAGGAGAGCAGTTAAACTTTAATATTGCCCTTAATGATGATAGATATTTTCCCTCCAGCTCCATCGACCTAGGGAATTTAATTTCCCTAAGGCATGAAGATGAAATATTTAATGGAGTAGTTGTATCACAGCAAAAAAATGGTAGGGGATCAGTGGGCTATACCTGCTTTGATTATGCCTTTTATCTTAACAAAAGCAGTGATACCTACCAATTCAACAAGGTCTCAGCTAAAAAGGCCATAGAAACCATTTTAAAAGACTTCAATGTTCCAGTTGGCTATATAGCACCCATGTCTACGATAATAGACAAGATATACAGTGCCAAAACAGTAAGCGAGATCATAAAAGATATTATTGACCTTGCAGAAAAGGAACGAGGTATCAAGTACAGGATGGAGATGAGGCGAGGAAGGCTATATATACAAAGGCAACAGGATTTAGTAATAAAACCTGTTTTTAAATTAGCTGAGAATATACAAGAATATGATGTATCAAATTCCATATCCAATCCAAGCCGTAGGAGAACAATAGAGAACATGAAAAATAGTATCAAGCTTATCTCCAATGACAAAGTAATAGCAGAGGCACAAAATAGTAGGCTTATGGCACAGTATGGTGTGCTTCAAGAAGTAAGGAATGTTGATACAAAGGACAAAGCCAAAGCAAAAAATATAGCCAGAAATATACTTTATGAATTAGGAAAAATATTTGAAGAAAATTCATTAGAAATGATAGGAAATGATAGGGTAAGGGCAGGAAGAATTATGGAAATATATGAGCCAGTAACGGGTATGAAGGGACAATACCTTATCAATGATGCGAATCATACCGTAAGAAATGGTATACATCGTATGCAGTTAGGCTTGGGGGTGAGATAATGGATGGTGTAAGTGAACTGGCAATGCTCTTTAAGGAAAGGGATAATAAATACTATTTAGGGCCACAAATTGGCAAAGTAATAAGTTCATTACCTGACATCAAGATAGGTCTAGGAGAGAAGATAATCCTTACCAAAGATCATCTAATATTTGCCAGCCATATATTAGAGGACTATGAAAGAGAATTTTCAGTAGAAGGTAATCTAAAGTTTTCCGATTTCGGTGCAGGTATGACAACCGAGGCTTATGTGCCACAACATGGATTTCACTTCCATGAAATAAAATCCTTAAGGGTGAACACAGACTATAAAAGCACAGGAAGAATCCAGTGGACGGATTCATTAAAGGAAGATGATGAAGTGATTCTGATACCCACTACAAATGAACAGCAATACTATGTGATAGACAAGGTGGTGAGACTATAATGCTGCCTAAAATAGCAGAGCTACAATTAAAAACAACCAATGATACAGATTTACCACAAATGGGTAAGTCTTTTTTATTTGATTTCAAAGCAGGGGATTTTGTTCTAAGGGATGGAAGGCCAGTGGAAGTATCAGACCTTGAAGCTGTAAAGCTGTGGATACAAAAGATATTGAGGACTGAAAAATACAGATACAAGGTCTATGAAAGGGAAGACAAAAACGAGTACGGTGTTGTTCTAGAGGACCTCATAGTAGGAAACAACTTTCCTAAGGTCTTCGTGGAGTCAGAACTTAAAAGAGAGATAACAACGGCTCTTAAAAGGCACCCAATGATTAAATCTCTAACCGACTGGAAAATAGAAAAGAAAAACCCAAAATTAAATATATCCTTCAAGGTAAATCTATCCGATGGAAATAATTTCACCCAGGAGGTGAGCCTATGACAAGGGAAGAAATAAAAAACCGTATGCTGTCCCAAATAAGGGATGAGTACGATAAATCCGAGGGAAGCTTCTTTCACGATGTAATAAATGCCCTTGCAATAGAACTAGAAGCCGCCTATACCGATCAAGACCATATTCTAGACCAGGGCTTTGTACAAACCGCCACGGGGCAATACCTAGACAAAAAAGCATCGGAGCAGGGAATATATAGAAAGCCCCCTATAAAAGCAACTACAAGGGTTACAATAAAGGGCTTGGAAGGAGTATCTATTAAAGAAGGTATGGAGGTGGCAAGTGATTCTGCAAGCTATATCATAAAGGAAAATAAAACCATAGATTCCACAGGACAAGTAAATCTATTAGTGGAATGTGAAGAAGCCGGAACCATAGGCAATGTACCCCTAGGAGCCATAAAATCCTTCCCCCTTACCATAGCGGGACTAGAAAGTGTAACCAATCCCAGTAAAGTAACAAATGGCTACAACGGGGAGAATGACGAAGAGCTTAGAAACAGATACTACAGCAAAGTAAAAACTCCAGCTACCTCGGGCAATAAAAACCACTACAGAAACTGGGCATTAGAAATCCCCGGTGTAGGTGATGCTAGAATAATCCCCCTATGGAATGGGAATGGAACAGTAAAGGTAGTGATAATAGATTCAGAAAAAACTGGTGCAAACCAGGAGCTTATAAATAAGGTGAAGGAATATATAGAAGAAAATAGGCCAATAGGTGCCCATGTGACAGTGGAAAGTGCAGTAGAATTGTCTATAAACATTGCAGTGGCATTAACTATTGATACAAATAACTATACCATGGATCAGGTATTAAAAAACGTAGAGAACAATATCAAAAAATATCTAAAGGAAATAGCATTTGTTGAGGATTATGTTAGCTATGCCCAAATAGGAAGCTTGATTTTTCAAACTAAAGGGGTAGTGGACTATTCTAATTTAACTGTGAACAATGGAAATAAAAATATTCCATTAACCAATACATCCATTGCAGTCCTAGGGGTGATAACAAATGTCTAATAAATTAATTGGTTATCTACCCAATTATTATTCCACAAGTAAAGTTATCACCGACATAACAAACACTCAAGACCTAGAGCTTAAAAAATTCAGTGACAAAATAGGTCAAACCCTAAATCAATTTTTTATAGATACATCGGATTTTACATTGGAAAGATGGGAAAAAGAATTAGGATTAACCATTAACAATAGTAAACCGAAAGAATACAGACGAAGTGTCATAAAATCTAAGATTAGAGGGCATGGGACGGTTACGGTAGAGCTTATTAGCAATGTATGTGAAAGCTTTTCAAATGGAAAAGTTGAGGTAATAGAAGATAATTCAGACTACAGCTTTACAATAAAGTTTGTAGAAACACATGGACAGCCTCCTAACTTTGAAGACCTTAAAAGAGCCATAGAAGAAATAAAACCAGCACATTTAGGAGTAAATTATGATTATGAATATATAACATGGGAAGATTTGACTTCACTAGATTGGAATAAAATCAAAAACTATACATGGAACCACATCAAAAACACGGAGGTGAAATAATGCCAGATTTGACTCCAAATATAAATTTGAAGAAGCCGCTACTTAATGAAGCGGCTAATATAGAAGTTATTAATGATAACATGGATAAAATTGATAGTGAAATAGCAAAAATAAGAGATTCTGCCAAAAGAGAACATTTAGCCGATCTATTTACAAATGGTATTATACCAAATGCATTAAAGGAATTAAAGATTACTCAAACTGATACACCGAGTAAAGCAATTAAGATAGAAACAGGTAAGATTAATATAGATGGTATAGTGTATACTTTTAGTGAGTCCACTACCCTCAACATAGAACCATCTGATGCCTTGGATGTTACAAATGAACCCCATACATCCAATACAGGTTGTAAGCTTAAGCTAACCTATTTTCCATTAGCAAATCAGGCTGGAGATGGATTAGCAACAAAATCAGATATAACTGTAACTAGAGTTAGCGATGGAAGTGTAGTAAATGTAATAAGTATCAATGCACAAACAGGAGAAGTTACAACAGATACTCCCAATGAATCACTACAGGTTGACTATAAAAGCTTCTCTAAGAGAATTGATATAGTGTATTTAGATACCTATGATGGCACATTAAAGGTGTTAAAAGGAACGCCAGTATTGCCCACATTTAACCCTAATATACCCAATCTAAAAGAAGAAACATTCGGACTTGGGAAAATAAATCTAAGTCCAGATTTTAATGCTGTTGTTGATAATATGATTAAAAGTGATAGAGTTTTCTATAATATTAATGGAATAGAGGATAATTTTAATGAAGTTGATACGCGGATGGCTGAGTTTGCGAAGGAAATTGAAAATCACATAGGGTCAAGAGGTGACTCTCACGGTTTAGCGACAACAAGTTCACATGGCTTTATGAGCAATGTTGATAAGATTAGGTTAGACAGTACACTAACATCTACTTCTGATATATATATAACTGGTACATATACAGGCGATGGTAGGCATTCTCAATTTATAAATGTAGGATTCAGGCCTTCAGCAGTAATAGTTACAAGCGAAAATGGTGATATGGGAGTATATCCTGGTAATTCTGGAGGATATGAGGGCTATGGCGGATTAGCACTCAATGGTCATCCTATTGTTTGTGCTTCCATAAACGTGATTAAAATATCTACTAATGGATTTTATGCGTATTATTTGCATGACAGTAGTAATAGTTATATTCATGCAAATGCAAATGGAACAAGATTTCATTATATAGCTTTTAAATAGGAGGTGTCATATAAATTGATAGTTAATAAAACAACTAAATATACACAGACTAAAGATGATGAACCTAATAAAAATTGGTATGAAAATGATGAATGGTATGTAGTAGACGAAACTACAGAAGAAGGTAAAATATTAGCTGACAAAATAATTCAACATGCACCTTATTTTGATTTTGTTTTAAATGATGCAGGGAATTTAATAGATATTACTTTATTTGAAAAACCTTTTATTCCTCCTACAGAAGAAGAAATAAATAATAAAGTTAGGAATAAAATTGCTGAGCAATATGACTATGCACAAGAAATACAAATGCTAAATAAAGCGTTATCAAATGCTAATGATACTGAATATTTAACTTACAAAGAATACCGACAGTCGTGTATTGAATGGGGGATAGCTAAAAAACAGAAATACGGATATATTTAAGCACTAACCAAGGCTTTAAATCACCTCAAAAGAACAGCGTGACCCTTAGGATATAAATAAAACCACAGGGAAGATCCCACTAGTCTACAACCATACAAGGAGGTTACAAACTTGAACAAACCATGCAAAATAATCATACACCACAGCCTTACCAAAGACGGTAAGGTTGTAGATTTTAACGCAATCAAAAGATACCATATAGAGACAAATGGCTGGCGTGATATAGGCTACCATTATGTTATTGAAAATGTAAATGACCAGTATAAAATACTCAAAGGGCGTGATGAAAAAGCTATAGGTGCCCACACCAAGGGAGAAAATGCCAATTCCATAGGAATTTGCTTGGTGGGCAATTTTGACGTCCAGCTAGTGCCATCCAATCAGCTAGAAAAACTAGTTGAGCTTATCAAAGACATAAGAAATCGCTATGGCAACATTCCCGTCCATGGTCATTGTGATTTTCCAAACCCCGATACTGGGTACAGAAAATCATGCCCGGGTAAAAAATTCCCATGGAAGGATCTAGAAGAAAAATTGGTTGAGTATCAGAATTCTGATACTCTATCACAATGGGCTGAGGATGGGTATAACTTTGTAAAGGAAAATAATATCTCCGATGGAACAAGACCAAAGGACATTATGACAAGGGAAGAGATGTGGACTATGCTACATAGATATCATCAAAGATATGGGAAGTAGATATCGTGAGCTATAGTTTTACGCTCATAAAGTTTAATTTACTCAAGTAGCCACTGAGAATCCTTTTACGCTCCTCCTACAAACCAGTTTTTCATCTGAATAGAAAGAGGACAAAACTGCTTTGTAAAGGGAGCTAAAAGGAAACCTCAGAGTCTACTTTCGTTCCTTAAGTTTTATTGGCGTAAAACTATATAACCTGCAACCCACAACCGAAAAGAGGTGAACCGATAATGATAGAAGAAAAACAAACAATCCAAAGCCGTATGCTTCACAATATAGTGGGTAAATACGACAAAACAGAGGGCTCCTTCATATATGACATAACAAAACCCGTTGCCATAGAACTAGAAGGAATAAATAGAGATATAGAATTAGCTAAGGAAAAGCTAAGTATTGAAAACCTTCGATATCAGGGCCTTGAACAAAGGGTATATGAAAGAACAGGAATCAAAAGAAAACCAGCAACCAAAGCATCTGGCAGTGTAACTATTACTGGTAGGGTAGGGGCAGTGATAAACAAAGGTGATATTGTTTCAAGCGATACCGTTAACTTTATTATAAAAGAAGCCAAAACAATAGACAGTTCAAAACAAGTAAAAGTACCAGTAGAATGTGAAGACTACGGGCCTGTAGGGAATGTACCTACAGGCTCTATTCAATACTTTCCCATCACTATTGAAGGAATAACAACCGTAACTAATGATGCAGACTTTAACGGTGGATATGAAGCAGAAGATGATGAAGCACTTTTGCAGAGATATTATGAACGTATCAGAACCCCTGTAACCTCTGGCAATAAATATCATTATAAAAATTGGGCTAAGGAGGTTACTGGAGTAGGTGACATAAAGGTTATCCCCCTATGGAATGGTGACAATACAGTGAAACTTATAATCATTGACTCCAATAAACAGCCAGCCAGTCAAGAACTGGTGAAAATGGTACAAGACTATATCGACCCAAATATACAGGGCCTAGGGGAAGGAAAAGCACCCATTGGTGCTTTTTGTACTGTCATAAGTGCCAATGGAGTAAACCTAGACATATCCTTTAAGGCTATAAAGGATAATGGGGTAAATGATAATACAAGACTGCAAAGTGTCAAAAACAATATAATCGATTATCTCAAAGAAATAGCCTTCAAGGAAACCACAATAAGCTATAACAGAGTAGCCAGTATCATATTGGATTCAGAGGGAATAATTGACTTTGAAAATCTAAAAATCAATGGGCAGACAGCGGCCATACATTTAGCTGATGATGAAGTACCAGTGCTGGGGGTGGTGACAATTGCGTAATAAAAAAATGATAAATTACCTACCCTCCTATGAACGAAGCTCCAGGGTATTCCAAGACGTTATAGGTGCAGAAGCCAAGGAGATAGACAATGAAACCCTAGTTATAGGGGATTTCATAAAACAATTATCAATTGATACTGCCACATGGGGTTTAGAAATATATGAAAAAGAGCTGGGCATAGGGACAGATATAAATAAAAGCCATGAAGAAAGAAGAAGCGTAATCAAGTCTAAATATAGGGGCATAGGGAAGTTCGACAAAACCCTACTGGAAAGCATAGCCAATGCCTATACAAATGGGAGAACCAAGGCTACCTTCAATGGTAAAATCAATGTTTTTTTTGAAGATATTAAAGACAATATCTTAAACCTAATGGACTTTGAAAACACCCTAGAGGAAATCAAGCCAGCCCATTTAGACTATACACTATCTATTAGGGATAATGACCATATCAAGCTTCAATATGAAACTAGGCTAACACCTGTAATTTTCCCTATTTGTAATCAAATCGTAGCCGGAGGTGAAGTACTATGATAACAGATGACTTTCTCTCAAAACTAGCAACATATATAGAATCCCAGATAACAAGCTGCCAATACGTACTAAAGGGCAAAGCACTAGATATCCCCATTCACAGCAAAGAAGTCAATGAATCAATAGTAAAGGTAAATATCCTACTAGATGAAAATGTCCAGGGCAATATCACGGAATTCAGATTGTATGATGCTAACGGAGAAATAGCAAAGCAAGAGACCTGTAACATAATCAAAGCTAAGGGAAGAGGACTACACAAAATCTTTAGCATTTCAGTAAAAGAGGTGATATAAATGGCATACAATCCAACAACTTGGAAGGATCAAATAGTAACAGACCCCACCAAGTATAAGATAACCAAAGAGAATGGAACTGAAGAATTGGTCAATATACAAAAAGCCCCAGGAGAAATAGTCCAAGAGGGGACTAGAATCACAGCTGAAAAGCTAAATAATATGGAGCAGGGAATTAAAGGAGCAGCTGATCTAGTAGGTGATTTAGCAGGAGAAGGAAGGACAGAAGAAACTGTAAAGAAGAATGCAGAGGATATAGGGAGAGTTTCTGCGCAAATGGCTGATTTAGCGACCAATAAAGATACAGCACAAGACGGCCAAGTTTTAAAAAGTAATGGTGATGGAACAGCAACTTTTAAAAATGAATATACCCACCCAACAGGTGCAGGATATAAGCATATTCCTAGTGGCGGAAATATTGGTGAAGTTTTGATAAATAGTGGCAATGGACAGGTCGAATGGGGGCAACCTAGTGATGCTAGTCTTGAGAGGTTTTATTTATATAAGCAAGGTATTGAATATGTACCGTTCAGTATACATACCGAAGGTGGTGCAACAGTACAAAAGCAATCAAAACAAGTTTTGCTAGATTTGAATATCATGAACGCGAAAAAAAATGCTACTTTTTATACATCACAGCCTATTAATTTACAAGGCTTTAATGCAATTCATGTTATATATACTTTTGAAAGAACTATTGGGGAATATGCCCCTTCGACAAATATGATAATTAATCCTATTCCATATTTTGATTCTTCTTTTGGGCCGGGGGGAAGTAGCGTAGAGTTATCGGTTTCATCTTCAGGTAAACAATATCTATCTCGTACACTAGATATATCTAATGTGGATAATTTACAATATGTGGAAGTAAAATTATTTTACTATAATAATACTAGAGGCTGTAAGGTAGAATTACAAGAACTTTATCTTACAAAAAATTAAAAGAAGGTGATGATTTGAATGAATAGGATTAAAATAGACCATTTTGGCAGAATTTTAAAAATAGATGATGGTTTTATACAAAAAAGTCCAAGTAACTTTATACAAGAAATACAAGCTGAATTATCCAGTAATATAATAGTAGAGCCAAAGGCATATTTTATTAACATAAAAGAAAATGGGGAAATTATAATAGAAAGAATTAAAAATTATGATTTAATCAAATTTAAAAATAGTAATGTTGAATTAGGAAAACAACTTTTTAAATCTCAAACAGAGTTGCTTAAATCTGAAACAGAAAATTCAAAATTAGAACAAAGATTATTTCAACTTGAAACACAATTACTTTCTAAAGGGGTGATTTTATAATGACTGATTATGAGTGGTGTAAAAAAGCGTATGACAATGGTTGGGCTACTGCTGAAATGTTGCAAATATGGGTAAATGCTGGTAGGCTAACGCAAGAAGAATACAGTGAGATAGTTGGTTAACCATCACAAACCAAGGCTTTAACGTACCCCACGCACACAACAAAAGATCTCCATAGATAGTAGAGACAAGATGACAGATACACTATCCACCCATAAGATATCGTTGTGCCAGAACAATATATCTGTCTAGCTCTTGGCTTATTTCTACTACTTGATCCGTATGTCCATACTCTTTGTATGCTTGGTTCAATCTTAATCGGAGATCATGTATTCTATTATTAATCTCTTGTTGAGAAAAACTATCTTTTTTCTGCATATTTACACCTCATTTATAAATTGAAATAATAAGATTTTAATAGGGAAAAAGACCTTATTTCCATGAAGTATATAGTTTGTATATAGATATCAGAATGAATATAATAGCATGTATTTTCTTTATAAACATTATAGCACAACATGCTCCCTATAAGTGAACAATAATTCTATGATAATAGGATTAAAATTTACTTAGAGGTGACAATATGAGAAATAGATATGCGGATAAATATATAGAATTGGGAGAAAATATAAAAAAGTATAGGAAGAAGCTGGGACTATCACAGGAAGAATTAGCTAATAAAATGAGCATAAGTAGGAGCTATTTAAGTAAGATAGAAGCACCAAATTGTCAAAAGTCATTTTCCGTAGAAACATTATTTTTATTAGCTGAGACCTTACACATTCCTGTGCATAAGTTATTAGAGTTTGAGAATGAGGAAAATTGAGTTTAACTTTGGGAAATCTATATTGTATAACCAAACAAAATGTGACCTGGTAACAGACACCTATATACACTTGAAATCACGTGTATATAGGTGTCCGTCCACAAGTCACATTTTCTTTTTAAGCTTTAAATTATATCCTACAGTAGTTTATATTAATTAACCATAAAAGATACCGATGGTATGCATTATATAAAATATCATCAAATTTACCTACTCCCTAAACTCAAATAACTTAGCGACCTCAATCTCCAAAGCCTCTGCAATATCAAAAAGAGTGGAGATAGAAAATGACTTTTTCATATTTGGAGCTTCAATTTGACTTAGGTGAGTTCTACTGATATGAACTTTTTCAGAAAGGGCCATTTGGGATAAGCCCCTAAGTTTTCTATAATAAGCTATATTTAATCCTAATTGTTGGAATTTCTTTGCATGTTTTTCCATAGTTAACCACCTCTATTTAATTCTACTTAGTAAAATATATTGGTTAAACAAGACAATGTTATACATTTGCAATATAATATATTGCAAAAGCCAATCTTAAGGAGTAAAATATAATATAATGGTTTGCACGGAAGAGGGTTGAGTTGGTTAAAATGGAATATAAAAATACAAAAAATGAGTCAAGCCAATTTGAGGTTGAAGGGAAGATAAGTGAGCTGAGGTTAAAACTAAATAAAGCCATAGAATCCAATATAGATAAATCTGAAATAGTTAATATTAGTCAAGAATTGGATAAATATATTGTACTTAAGCAAAAGAAATTAGGTGGAGAAAAGTATGGTAGTAAGTGATTGAATAACCACCGAAAATGTGACAAGGGACAAACACCCAGACACACTTCAAACCATGTGTCTTAGATGTATCAGTCCCAAAGTCACATTTTCTTTTTAAACTTCAAATTATATTTTATATAGGGTTTTCATAGTATAAGTTAAAGTCTATAATAAAACCCCTATAATCATGTATGGAAAAAATAAAAAAATCATGACTACTAGGATATAGGACAAAAAAAGGTAGGTGTTTGAATGGGTATTTGTGATAGGCATCATGAGGTAGTGAGCAGACTGGATGACCATGAAAAAAGGATAGGGAATCTAGAAATCAATGATGCCAAGATGAGTGAAAAAATTGAGAATCTTATTGAAAAATTAGATAGCTTGACTACTTGGATAAAAGCCTTGGTGATGCTTGGAATAACATCGCTAGTGGGCTTTTTCTTTTGGTATGTACAAAGCATCAAATGAAGGAGGAGAGATAATTATGCTAGAAAGACTAAAGAACCCAGGTACAATCATAACCATAGTATCGGCAGCTCTTTTGATTGCAAGTAATTGTGGCTTAGAAGTAGATAATGAAGCCATAATGACCTGTGTAAAGGCCGCATGCACCATAGGGATAACATTGGGAGTTCTAAACGATCCAAGTACACCGGGCTTAGATTTACCATTTTATAATGATAGATATAGATAAATAATATTAACATTAAAAATAGAGCAAATTGCATAATTACTTTCTATAAAAACCATCTACTACATGTAGTTTTAAAACCCTCAAAGCTATACCACCAAATATGCTTATATCTTAAGTAATTAAATTAAGGATGATATTCGCATATGCAATTGTGCCAAGTAAGAGTTATGTAATTTCCTCAATTAGTAATTATGTGGTATATTATAAATAAGCAAGACAACAAACGGGACAATGTTGTCACCAAAAAAAGAAAAGAAGGTGTTTGGGCACCTTCTTTTCTGCTGTCTATTTTACCCCTTGGATTAGTGTAGCTATTGCTGTAATCAAAGTAGCTAATGATGTTAAAATTTTTACTATGATCACCAAAGTCATATTTTTCCTTTCTCCTAGGTATTATTAATCTTATAATAGGAATAATATAAAAAATAGTAATATATAGCCAAAGGTATGGTTTCAGACTGCTGAAAAAGTCAATTCTTAGGGCAAACTTCGAAAACATGACATGGGGACAGACACCCAGACACACTTAAAAGAGTGTTTGTCAGATGTGTCAGTCCCCAAGTTACATTTTCTTTTCAATTGTGTCTGGAATTACCTTGAGTTTTGCTTTGAAATAACCTATATTTTATGGTACTATTAGATAATAATGTATACAGTATATAGATGAGGAGGTATGAGGGATGCCTACTAATACACATGATGATAACAATACTCCTATGGCATCAAATTTTATTCATAGAATAATAGACAAGGATTTAGAAGAGGGAGTTAATAACAGCGTACACACACGATTTCCACCTGAGCCAAACGGGTATTTACATATAGGAAGTGCCTATGCGATAAATATTAATTATGGGGCTGCTCAAAAATATGATGGAAAGTTCAATCTTAGATTTGATGATACTAATCCAACTAGAGAAGATATGGAATATGTGCAGTCGATCATTGACGATATCAAATGGCTTGGAGCAGATTGGGAAGACCGTTTGTTTTATGCTTCCGATTATTTTGATCAATGCTATGAATATGCAATCAAACTAATCAAAGAAGGCAAAGCCTTTGTATGTGATTTAAGTAAGGAAGAAATGAGGGAGTACAGGGGCACATTGACTGAGCCTGGAAAAGATAGTCCATATCGTAATCGGTCAATAGAAGAGAATCTAGAGCTGTTTGAAAAAATGAAAAACGGTGAATTTAAAGAGGGCTCAAGGGTGCTTAGAGCCAAAATAGATATGTCATCGCCTAATATGAATATGCGTGATCCAGTAATATATAGAATCCAGTTTGAACACCATTATAGAACCGGTGACAAGTGGTGTATATATCCTATGTATGATTATGCTCATCCTATCCAAGATGCCATTGAGGGCATAACCCATTCCCTTTGCTCCGATGAGTTTAAGGATCATAGACCTTTATACGAGTGGGTTATAGATGAAATAGGCTTTGAAAAGCCCCCTAAACAAAGGGAATTTGGTAGAATGGGCGTTACAGGAACAGTAATGAGTAAAAGATACCTTAGGGAATTGGTTGAGGGTGCTTATGTCAATGGATGGGATGATCCACGTATGCCTACCCTACAGGGACTAAGAAGAAGGGGATATTCTCCAGAGGCCCTAAGAACCTTTTTAAATGAGGTTGGAGTATCAAAAAGTAATAGTACAGTGGATATGGCAATGCTAGAGCATTTCGTGAGAGATGACCTTAAGCTGAGGGTTCCTAGAGTAATGTCTGTACTAAATCCTCTCAAAGTAGTTATAACAAACTATCCAGAGGGTGAGACAGAGTGGCTAGAGGCAGATAATAACCCAGAAAATCCTGAAATGGGTAGTAGACAAATTCCATTTTCAAGGGTGGTATATATAGAGAGAGAGGATTTCATGGAAGAGCCTCCTAAGAAATACAAAAGACTTTCTCCCGGTGTAGAGGTTAGATTAAGACATGCTTATTTCATAAAATGTGAAGAAGTAATAAGGGATGAGGAAACTGGAAAAATTTTAGAGCTGAGATGCACCTATGATCCAGAAACTAAGAGTGGTACAGGCTTCACAGCCCGTAAACCAAAGGGTACCATTCATTGGGTTTCTGCTGATCATGCAGTTAAGGCTGAGGTTCGCTTATATGATCGTCTATTGATGGATGAAGAGAATGAAGTAGATGATTGGAAGGAAAATCTAAATCCAGATTCACTAAAGGTATTAAAGACAGCCTTTGTTGAGCCACAGCTAAAGGATGTAGAACCAGGAAGCAGCTACCAGTTTTTAAGGCATGGATATTTCTGCATTGACGCTAAGGATTCCTCAAAGGATTCCCTAGTAATTAACAGAATAGTATCCCTAAAGGATTCATGGAAGAAAAAGAAATAAAATAAATAAGAGGGGCGGATAGCCCCTCTTATTTATTTTATTCCACATCCATTTCCTCTACCGGCTCCAAGACCTCTGCCCATGCCCTTTCCACAGCCTCTACCCATGCCTTTTCCTTGACCTTTTCCAGATCCTCTACCGAAACGAACTCCATATTTTTGACCTAGTCTCTGTGTACCAGTGCCATCGCATGTTTCCATTAGCTTCAATATCTCGTCGGCTTTTTCCTGAGTAATTTCTTCCTTTGCTACCTTGTCAGCAATGATTTGCTTTTTGCTTTCTAAGAATGAAGCTTTAAACTCCTCATAAATCCCTGAATCCTTAGCCAATTGACCAAAGGTTTTGTCGTTCCCCTTGAGGTCGTATGCTTCCTCAACAGTTTTTCCAGTTAGGCTTCCGTATATTTCTGCTGGAGTCTGAATTGAGTCCGCAAAGGAAATCATACCTACTGATAATACAAGACCTGCAACTAATAGTGATGATAATAATTTTTTCATTTGAATTTCTCCTTTCAAGATTTAATTTTTTTATTTTATTTTACAAGTTGAGTAAATTGCATAATTACCTTCTGTGAAAATCATCTACTATATATAATTTTCAAATCTCCAAAGACATACCACCTGTAGTATGTAATAGTGCCAAGTTATAATTATGCAATTTCCTTAAGTTAATTATAGATTTTGAATGTGACAACTATGTGACAAGAAAAAGTAAATTTGAAGATATCAAATTCATCCTTAGATGAATTAAGTTGCAGGTTACAAGCTGCAAGATATTCTGTCATACTTTGGGGACTTTTTTAATTTCTAAGATTTAATGAATCAAACAAAAAAACAGCAAATATGCAATAATCCACATATCTGCTGAAACTTTAGACTTTATGTTGATAAATTCACTTATATACAAGGGTTATCCACAATTAGAATATTTTATTGAAAGTTTTCTCGAAGAAAAAAATAACTTAAAAGAATGACCTGAAAACTTGCAACTTGGAACATGGAACTTGCAACTAACAAAGCGACCTTAGTTGCCTTTGTCCATATCAAACCAAAACTTAACTCCACCATCCACATTAGAAACTCCAAAGGAGCCTTCATGGAGCTTTAATATTCCTTTGACTATGGAGAGTCCCAGTCCAGTTCCACCGTATTTTCTAGTTCTGGATTTGTCCACCTTGTAGAAGCTATCCCATATTTTATCCATTTCATCCTCTGGTATGGCTTTACCCGTATTTATTATTTCAACCCTAACCCTTTGAATATGATCTTTAATATTTATACCTATGGCTTTTCTATCATCAACATGGTTTATAGCATTATTTATGAAGTTCACCAAGACCTGCTCTATTCTAGTAATATCAGCATATACATTTACATCTTTACTATCAGAATCAATTTTAAGGTTGATGTTTTTTTCCATAAGGATAGGTTTAAACTTGTCAATATTTTTTTTGGCTAAATCATAGATATTAAAGCCTTCCTTCTGAAGATGGTATTGTCCGGATTCCAGTTGGGATAGATTAAGCAGATCCTTCACTAGCTTATCCATTTGCTTTGCCTCATCAATTATCACATCACAATAGAAGTTTTTGCTTTCTACATCTTCAATTACTG
The DNA here is from genome assembly GCA_025210375.1 of Maledivibacter sp. NCBI lineage: Bacteria > Bacillati > Bacillota > Clostridia > Peptostreptococcales > Caminicellaceae > Maledivibacter > Maledivibacter sp. Next base: position 24,723 of record JAOASB010000052.1, read on the forward strand.
AATCCTTCAAGCCTTCTCCATAGCCTTGTATCAATGCTATTGGGGTTTTAAGCTCGTGGGAAACACTAGAGACAAATTCCTTGCGTAACTTTTCCAGTTGTCTTTCCCTTTCTATATCCTCTTTAAGCTTTTTATTGGCCATATTAAGCTCAGTTATGGAGATATCTAGCTTATCGGAGAGGTAATTAATGGTTTCACCAAGCTGTCCTATTTCATCTTTATTTTTAATGACATATTTTTTACTGAAATCCAGTTTAGCCATGGTCTTCGCTACGTTATTAAGCTCTATTATGGGTTTTGTAAATATCCTAGAGAATATAAAAGCAATGAGCGTTCCTATTATAAGGGATATTATTCCGATATAGATATGAAAGCTTTTAGCTATTTCTACACTTTCTTTAATTGATGATACGGGGGATTCAATCACTAATATATGACCATTTAATAGTCTGGAAGCTAAAACAAGTGAAAGGGTATTGAATCTTGGGTGAATGTATCCCTCTAAAACAGTTTCACCATTTAAGACCCTTTCAACTCCGCTGTTGGTGAGTAGACCAATGCCCTTAAGATGTCCCCGTCCCATTCCACCCATTCTAGGCATAGGGGATGGGTTATATATTTGAGTACCCTTTTCGTCTAGTATGGTTATATTTCCTCCAATCCCATTCTCGATATTTTTTAGGGTAGGCTCAATTTCATCAATATTATCATTGTAGATAGTATTTATTTTCTTGCTATAAGCAAATAGGCTATCCTTTTTTCTTTCCAGATAGTAATCCTCCAGATATTTGGTGTTCAGTATCCATGAAAGACTGACTATTATTAAAGCAAATATGGTGATTCCAATGAATAATTTTATTCCTATAGAATTTTTCATTTCTTCACCTCGAATCTATAACCCACACCCCTTATTGTTTGTATATAACTATTTTTATTTCTTAGCTTCGTCCGTAATCTTTTTACATGGGTGTCCACAGTTCTTAAATCCCCATAATAATCGTAGCCCCACACTCCATTGAGTATTTGTTCCCTAGTTAAGGCTTTTCCTTCATTTTGAACCATAAAGTGAAGGAGTTCATATTCCTTTGGGGTCATTTCTATTTCTTTTTCTTCGATGATTACCCTATGGCCATTAGTATCTATTTCTAATCCATTATAGGAGATTTTTTCATTTTCCATATAAGATCTCCTAAGTAGGGCTTTTACCCTAGCAACTAAAATCTTGGGACTAAATGGCTTAGTAATATATTCATCGGCTCCAAGCTCAAATCCAAATAGCTCATCGGATTCCTCACTTCTAGCCGTAAGCATTATGATAGGAGCCTTAGATGATTTTCTAATTTCTCTACAAACCGTCCATCCATCGTATTCGGGCATCATTATATCCAGTATAATTAGATTTATTTCTACATTATTAAAAATATCTAGGGCTTTTCTACCATCTTCAGCTTCGACGATGGTATAGCCTTCTTTTTTAAAATAATCGGATATCAACCTTCTCATTCTACTTTCATCTTCAACTATGAGTATTCTCTTAGTACTGATTTTTTCCACCTCCACAACCATCTTACATTTATTATACCTAAATTATTTTGTACAGAAACAATAAAGAGTATTTTTCACAAAGTATTACTGCTTTTGTAACATAATCGACACAAAGGGCATATGGTATGGATACAAAATTAAAGAAGGATTTAATTCATAATAGATAGAAATATAAATATTTATGGATGTACAAAAAACTATTGGTTGAAAATACCTAAGGAGACCATAGGATATTACCATTCAAAATGAGGGGGATAAATCATGGATATTAAGGAGTTAGCTAAAAAATATAAACAATATGTTATTGATATGAGAAGGGAATTTCATATGTATCCAGAGTCAAGCTGGCATGAGGTGAATACCTCTAAAAGAATTAAGGAAGAGCTAGATAAGATGGATATACCATATATTTCAGTAGCTGGGACAGGTATTGCGGCCACAATAAAGGGTGGAAAGCCAGGAAAAACAGTGGCATTAAGGGCGGATATAGATGCACTGGAGGTTCAGGAAGCAAACGATATAGAATATAAATCTAAAAATGATGGTATGATGCACGCTTGTGGTCATGATGGACATGGGGCTATGCTTTTGGGAGCAGGAAAAATATTGAATGATATAAAGGATGAAATAGAAGGAACAGTAAAATTATTTTTCCAGCCGGCTGAAGAGATTACCGAAGGGGCAGAACAAATGATAAAGGAAGGTGTTATGGAAGGAGTAGATGGAGTTTTTGCCATCCATCTCTGGGCTGATATAGAGTATGGTAGGGTATCTGTGGAAGCTGGCCCCCGTATGGCGGCTTCGGATATATTCAAAATCAAGGTTAGTGGCAAGGAAGGACATGGGTCTATGCCCCATCAAGGAGTGGATGCCATTGTTGCGGCTTCAGCCATAGTAATGGATATACAATCCATTGTTAGTAGGGAGATAAGCCCCTTAGATCCTGCCGTTGTCAGCATAGGGATGTTTAATTCCGGAACAAGATTCAATGTCATATCAAACGAAGCCGTGTTAGAAGGTACAACCAGATGCTTTAATAAGGATGTCAGAGACAAATTTCCTGGGATAATTGAAAGGGTTGTGAAAAATACTGCCAAGAGTTATAGGGCTAAGGCTGAGGTTGAATATACATATGGTACATTCCCAACTATAAATAATGAACATTGTTCAAAAATAGCGGAAAAATCCGTTGAAAAGATATTGAATAGGGAGGCAATAACCTTATTTGAAAAGATAACTGGGGCCGAGGATTTTTCCTGCTTTTTAGAAAAAGCACCTGGAATCCTAGCTTTTGTTGGAATAAGGAACGAAGCAAAACAAGCATGTTATCCACATCACAATGCAAATTTTCAAATGGATGAGGAGGCATTGGAAATAGGAACAGCATTATATGCACAATATGCAGTTGATTTTTTAACTGCTTAGGGAATTGCTTTAGATTTTATAAAAGTAAAAATAAATACAAGTAAGGAGATAATCATTTTATAGGGATTTTAGTATAAACTTTAATTTATACACGTTCAAAATGCCCAGAAGCATCGCATATTTGTCCATGTATAAATTAAGGTTTTAACTGGAATATCTATATTTCCTTACTTTTATTTATTTCTTAAACCTAAGATAAGGACTTCTAAATCTGTAACTTGCAGCTTGAAACTGTGAAAAATATTTTAAGTCTTAGGCTATAATATTTTTTCTATATATATACTTTTTTCATGGCTTAAATCCAAAATGACGTTATCTACTTGTACTATAGGTCTTGATAAATCATGTTTATTGATAAACATAATTTTGGCTTCTTCACCGGTAGAAAGCAGACACCAGCTATCTAAGTAACAATAAGCAATGTTTTGTAGAAAGGTCATTAAGAACTTTGTATCCAAATGGCCCAGATATTCCTGTTCGAATCTATGGATCACATAAAAAGGAGTAAACTTACTTCTATAGGGACGATCTGAGGTCAAGGCATCGTAGACATCTGCTATGGCTACAATCTTTGCATAGTCATTGATTTGATTATTTTTTGCTTTTAAGGGATATCCACTTCCGTCATATCTTTCATGGTGCATCAAAACTGCCATTTTTATATTGTAATCAATGTCTTGCTTTTCAATGATTTTAAATCCATACTCAGCATGTTTTTTCATTATAGCTTCTTCTTCATCGGTCAATTTACTCGGTTTGTTTAAGATGCTTTTATCGATTTGTGTTTTGCCGATATCATGTAGTAGACCTGCAACGCTTATGTTCATAAGCTCCTTTTCCCCGAACCCCAACCACTGTCCAATTGTGTTAGATATTAGAGAAACATTTATACAGTGGGAATAAGTATAATCATCAAAGCCCTGAAGGTTATTTAGAAAACTAAACAAATTACTTTTATATTTGATGGTGGTTAATAGCTCATCGCTGATACAAAACAATTCGGCAACGTTAATACGTTTTCCTTCACTTATGGATAGCATTTGATCCTTTAATGACACGTTATTCTCCATATAGGATGCTTCAAATAGTTTAAGGCGTTCATGATTTTCCTTTGACCTACGTATAGGGTGAATGGGCTCACTTGGGCTATTTACCTTTGGCATAAATTCTTTGATTGGGACATCGTGAATTTGATATAGTCGAAGCTTCCTTAAGTGTTTTCCATCTAATTCCGTATTGGCACCTATTAGCATTTGACCAACATCAGTAAAAATATCTCGGGCTGTAATCATACCAGGATTTACATGGTCGATTGAAATAATTTTAGTTGTATATTCTCCCATATATTCACCAACTTCTTCATATGTATTAGTAGTAAAAAAGTATTGATAAGATGTTAAAGTGTTTCTAATTATTACAATAGTTATATAAATGATGACAAATTTCCTGCTAAAAAAAGGAATAAGCAAGAGAAAATAGAAAATAGTAATAAAGTCCTATTTTTATATAATAAAACTTTCTAATGCAGATATCAACATTTTAAATAAAATTTGTTTATAATGGAAAAGTATAATATTATATACATATAATCTGACCTATAAAAAGGAGTATCTAATGGGAATTATGACTAACTTAGGTATTAATACAGTGAATTTAGAGGTTGAAAAAGCCATTGAACTTGGATTTGGAAGGGTAGAGCTTTGCCTTGGGAAGGAAAGGCTTTACGAAGATAAGTTAAGCAAATTTCATGATCAAATAGGGAGATGTAAAGAATTACAGCTGCCATATAGTATTCATTTACCCGTATATGTTGAAAAGTGGTATCCATATAATTACTTTTCCGCATTCTTTATAGATGAAGATAAAGAGAAAAGGGAAAAATCCTTTAGGTTATTGGAATACAATTTAGACAAGTTAAAATCATGTAATCCCGATTACTATGTTCTACACTTCCCGGGTATATCTGATAGTTGGAAAGATACAAGGGAGTTTTCTAAAATCCTTGATGAAGCCTTAGATAGAGTAGATGCCATTGCTAAAGAATATGATGTGAGAATAAACCTAGAATACTTTGGCTCAAATAAGAATTTTTGTGATTATAATGAGTGGATTGCTAAAATAAATGAATATGATAGTCTAGGGATACTAACGGATACAGGACATCTATACTTTGCATCAATAATGTGTGGATTCGATTTCATTAGGTCCTTAGAGGTGCTTTCCTGTGGCTCTGATGCCTTTCATGTATGGACTACTAAGGGAGATAAAGCATATTTTGATTGTTATTTTTATAAGAAATATCATCATATAGGGCCCCATATTGATCAGGTAAAAGCAGAGGGATGGGCATTTGATACGAAAAAAGTAATTGAGATCATTTCTAACCAAAATAAACCCGTCATAATAGAACCTTCTATTAAATACAAAGGAAGGGAATATTTAATAGAAGGAATAAAAAGTGTAAAAAAATACTTTGAATAATAAAAGGACTAAGCCTTGTTTGCTTAGTCCTTTTATATTATGATATTTTACATTCCTAAGAAAATGACTTCAAAACTTGCAACTTGCAACCCACATGACGTTAGTTAGCTTACTTACTAATCAACAAGTGTGAAATTCTTTTATAAATAAGTATAGTCAATATTGAGACTACTAGACCCTTTAAAAGATTAAAGGGTGCTACCCCGTAGAGGATCAAAGTTTTTACATCAGTTATGGCTCCATTTGCTGCGGCACTCCAGGCAATGATCTGTTCTATTGGCATCAACTTAGCATAAAAGGGGATTAAAATATAGTAATTTGCTATACTACCTACAATTGACATCAAAACAGTACCAAGTAACATTCCAAAAAGGGCCATGGATTTTTTACGGTTTTTAGCATAAAGGGCACCGGCTGGGATAACCAAGGAAGCTCCCACTAAAAAATTCGCAAGCTCTCCAACTCCACCCGTATTTGTTTTAGTAATTAAATGAAGTAGATTTTTTATAATCTCTATTATAACTCCAGCCACAGGACCTAGTGCAAAGGCTCCTATTAGGGCAGGCATATCACTTAAATCTATCTGAAGGAATCCAGGGAAGAAAAATATTGGGATTTCTATAAGCATAAGAATATAAGCTATTACAGATAGCAAAGCTATTTTTACCAAGGAATTAGTTGAAGACAAACCACTTGCATCAAAGACACTCTTCTTTTTAGAAATTGTTTTTTCCATTGTATAACCTCCTTTTAATATTCAAAAAATATTTAAGCCCCGAAGTAAGACCTCAGGGCTTGATTACAAAAATACGCACAAAAAAACCTTCTTCTTCCATCCAGACTATACTGTCGGCTCCGGAATCTCACCAGATCAACCATATCATATGGCTCGCGGGCTATACCGCCGGTCGGGAATCACACCCTGCCCTGAAGAAAACACGTATTTAGTTTGTAATTAAACATTAACATTAATGTTTATGGATGTCAATAGTTTTATTTGAGCAAATTACATAAGTACCTTTTACAAAAAATATAGTTCTAAAATCCTTAAAGCTATACCATCAAATATCCTTATATCTTAAGCAATTAGATCAAGGATGATATTCCCATATTTGGCTGGAACAAGTAAGGGTTATGTAATTCCCTTAATAAAATAAAAGTGCAGTTACAGGATGGATAGGGTATAATTAATTTAAGCAATATATCCCAAAAAAATACATAGGGGTTTGAGGTAAGTTAATGAAAACTTCCTTTAAAAGTGTAAACAAAGTATACATGTAAACCATGTACACATTTAGCAAAATTCAATTCATTTTTTGATTATATAAAACATATATTCATGTTGTAGACGTAATGTGTTGTATTTAATTAAATTTTTAAGCGGGTATAATTAAATGCAAGTGTTCAATAAGTTTACAAAAAAACATTGTTTATGAAGAAAAAAATCCATGAAATTAGAAAATTAGATATTAGAATTATTTTTAAAGCAATAAATTTATCCATTGCTAGTAAAAATTTAAGAAAGAATAGATTCACAATTATGATTATATGAGCCCTTGATTTACAAGGGTCTTATAAATTAAAATAATTTTCACAATGTAATTTTTAAATAAAGAAATATTTTCAATTTAAAAACTTGGCACAGCATTTGCAACAGTAAATTAGCGTGAGGGAGGGAGAACTATGGATTATAAAAATTTATTATTAAGAAAAGAAAATGATATAGCGATTTTAAGCTTTAATAGACCTAAGGTCTTAAATGCATTAGATAGTAGTGTTTTACAAGAGTTAAACCAAGCAATAGATGAGATAGAAAAGGATAATGATATCAATGTTCTTATTATTACAGGAGAAGGTAAAGCCTTCGTGGCAGGAGCAGATATTTCTGAAATGAAGGATAAGACTGCTGAAGAAGGAAGACACTTTGGTGAACTTGGATCAATGGTATTTAGAAAAATTGAACTAATGGAAAAACCAGTTATTGCAGCCGTTAATGGATTCGCTTTAGGTGGCGGATGTGAACTTGCAATGAGCTGTGATATAAGAATAGCAGGAGAAAAAGCTAAATTTGGTCAACCAGAGGTTGGCTTGGGTATTACTCCAGGATTTGCAGGAACTCAAAGACTTCCTAGATTAGTAGGTAGTGCAAAGGCTAAGGAATTAATCCTTACTGCCAACATAATAAATGCTAATGAAGCTGAAAAAATTGGACTAGTGAACAGTGTTGTTCCTCAAGATCAGTTAATGGATGAAACCTTAAAAATGGCTAAGAAAATTGCATCAAATGGACAAATCGCTGTTAAATATTCAAAAGCAGCTATAAATAGAGGAATTAATTGTGATATAGATACAGCTATAGAAATAGAAAAGGATTTATTTGGACTATGCTTTGCTACAGAGGATCAAAAAGAAGGTATGTCAGCATTCTTAGAAAAAAGAAGTGCGGAGTTCAAGAAAAAATAAAAGCTTGAACCCATATTATCCATAGAAGATTTAAAACTCTGCTACGTCCTTTTGTTTTTCAAACATTCCATGGATAATCTAGATTTAAGTATCAAATACCAAGTTTTTGAATTGGATTTATATTTATAGAAATGTTTATTTAAGGAGGAGAATCAATGAAGGTATTTGTTTTAGGAGCAGGCACAATGGGTTCAGGTATCGTTCAGGCCTTTGCACAGTCAGGATATGAAGTGGTAATGAGAGACATCGAAGAAAGATTCGTTGAAAGAGGAATATCCATAATAACTAAAAGCTTAGACAGAAGTGTAAAGAAAGAAAAAATAACTGAAGAAAAGAAAAATGAGATACTGGCTAGAATTACACCATCTACAGATATTAACCTAGCAAAGGATGCAGACTTAGTAATAGAAGCAGCAGTAGAAAACATGGAGATCAAGAAAAAAATATTTGCTGAGTTAGATGGAATTTGTAAAGAAGGAGCGATACTAGCTACAAATACATCTTCACTTTCAATAACAGAAATAGCAAGTGCAACTAATAGACCTGACAAGGTTATAGGAATGCATTTCTTTAATCCAGTTCCAGTTATGAAGCTTGTAGAGGTTATCAAGGGAATAGCTACATCAGAAGAAACAAAAAATACAGTGCTGGAATTAACTAAGAAATTAAATAAAACACCTGTAGAAGTAGAAGAAGCTCCAGGATTTGTAGTAAATAGAATACTTATTCCTATGATAAATGAAGCCGTTGGTATATTGGCCGATGGAGTTGCAAGTGCAGAGGATATAGATGCGGCTATGAAGCTTGGTGCCAACCATCCTATAGGACCTTTAGCGTTAGCAGATTTAATTGGTAATGATGTAAACCTAGCAATCATGGAAGTATTGTATGAAGAGTTTGGAGACTCAAAATACAGACCTCATCCACTACTAAGAAAGATGGTAAGAGGCGGTCTTTTAGGTAGAAAAACTGGTAAAGGTTTCTATGATTATTCAAAATAATTAATCAGGAGGATTAATAATGAGAGAAGCAGTAATTGTAAGTGCCGTTAGAACTCCAATTGGATCATTTAATGGCAAATTTAAATCAGTATCAGCTGTTGATTTAGGTGTAGTAGCAGCAAAGGAAGCAATTAAAAGAGCAGGTATTAAGCCAGAAATGATTGACGAAGCACTTATCGGTAATGTATTACAAGCAGGTCTTGGACAAAATGTTGCTAGACAAGTGGTTATTAAATCAGGCATACCAGATACAGTACCAGCTATTACTATAAATAAGGTTTGTGGTTCAGGACTTAGAACTGTAAGCATGGCTGCACAATTCATTATGCTAGGAGATGCAGATGTGATCTTAGCAGGTGGTACAGAAAGTATGACTAATGCTCCATACGTTCTTAACAAAGCTAGATGGGGACAAAGAATGGGCGATGGTAAATTAGTTGACTCAATGATAACCGATGGATTATGGGATGCTTATAATAATTATCATATGGGTATCACAGCTGAAAATATAGCTGAGAGATGGAATATTACAAGAGAAGAGCAAGATGAATTTTCATTAGCTAGTCAACAAAAAGCTGAAAATGCTATTAAAACAGGTAGATTCAAAGATGAAATCGTTCCAGTAGAAATACCACAAAGAAAAGGCGATCCTATACTAGTGGATACAGACGAATATCCTAAGTTTGGTGCTACTATAGAAAAGCTTGGAAAATTAAGACCAGCATTCAAAAAAGATGGAACGGTAACAGCAGGTAATGCATCGGGTATCAACGATGGTGCGGCAATGTTTATAGTAATGGCTAAAGAAAAAGCGGAGGAATTAGGTTTAGAAATTTTAGCTACTGTAAAATCATATGGATCTGCTGCTTTAGATCCAGCTATCATGGGATATGGACCAGTTCCATCATCTAAAAAAGCTTTAGAAAAAGCTGGATTAAAGGTAGAGGATTTAGATTTAATAGAAGCAAATGAAGCATTCGCAGCTCAATCTTTGGCAGTGGCAAAAGACTTAAACTTTGATATGGATAAAGTAAATGTAAATGGTGGAGCTATAGCTCTAGGACATCCTATTGGAGCATCCGGGGGAAGAATTTTAGTTACTTTAATCCATGAAATGATAAAGAGAGATTCTAAAACAGGATTAGCGACTCTTTGTATTGGTGGCGGTCAAGGAACTGCTGTAATTGTAGAAAGATAGTTTTGAGCTGGCGACCTAATTCTAGGCGGTGGACTTGTAATTAACTGATTTCAGGATTAAATACTGTGATTTGGAATTGGTAAATTCCATCGGTAACTACGTAAGCTTATACTATAAAAACCCTATATTGGTTACCGATAATAAAACTATTTTTATCTATAAAATTTTGGCTTTGAGGCTCTGCCTCAAAGGATGATCACTCAAGTTTAGCCTTGTGGATGTGTCAGAATAACTAAGAAATTCGTCGTTCTGACATATCTGCAAAGCCCAAGAAAAAAGGGAGGTTAATATAGTGAAGGGTAAAACAATTAACCAAATAGCAATTGGTGACAAGGCATTTTTCCAAAAGACCATAACTGAAACAGATGTTTACCTTTATGCTGGGATCACAGGAGATATAAATCCTGCTCACATCAATGAGGAAGTATCAAAGGATACAATGTTTAAAGGAAGAATTGCCCATGGTATGTTAACAGCTGGATTGGTTTCAGCAGTTTTGGGAGTACATTTACCGGGTCCTGGGACCATTTATTTAGCACAGGAACTTAAATTCACAGCTCCAGTAAGATTTGGTGATACAATAAAAGCCGAAGTAGAAGTTATAGAAAAAATAGAAGAAAAAAATAGAATAAAGCTTAATACAATCTGTACGAATCAAAACGGAGATGTAGTTCTTAAAGGCGTGGCTACTGTAATGCCACCAAAATAAGATGAACAATGGCTCTGTTTAAAAAACGGGGCTAAAGCTTTTAAAAAACATGTTAATTAATAAACAAACAAAGTGTATAATGTAAGTTAGTAGTTCTATTTTAAATATCATTGTTAGAGGAGGAAATAGTATGGATTTTCGCATTCCAAAAGAACATGAAATGCTACGTCAAATGTACAGAGAGTTTGCAGAAAATGAAGTTAAGCCACTTGCAGAAGAAGTTGATGAAAAGGAAATGTTTCCTGTAGAAACTGTTAAAAAATTAGCTAGATTTGGTTTCTTAGGAATTCCATTCCCAAAGGAATATGGTGGTGAAGGTGGAGATCACCTAGCATATACAATGGCAGTAGAAGAATTATCTAAGGTTTGTGGTACTACAGGGGTTATAGTATCAGCCCATACTTCATTATGTGCAGCACCTATATATGAACATGGTACTGAGGAGCAAAAGCAAAAGTATTTAATTCCCCTTGCAAAGGGAGAAAAATTAGGAGCATTTGGATTAACTGAGCCTAATGCAGGTACTGATGCAGCAGGACAACAAACAAAGGCAGTATTAGATGGAGATCATTATATCTTAAATGGTTCAAAAATATTCATAACAAATGCAGGCTATGCAGATATATATATTATTATGGCAATGACAGATAAAAGCAAAGGCGTTAAGGGAATATCAGCTTTCATAGTTGAAAAGGATTACGAAGGCTTTAGCATTGGTAAAAAAGAAGCAAAAATGGGTATCAAGGGTTCTGCTACATGTGAGCTTATATTTGAGAACGTTAGAGTTCCAAAAGAAAACCTACTTGGAAGAGAAGGTAGAGGATTTGGAATCGCTATGAAGACCCTTGATGGTGGTCGTATAGGAATAGCAGCTCAAGCTTTAGGTATTGCCCAAGGATCAATAGACGAAACAGTAAAATATGTTAAGGAAAGAAAGCAATTTGGAAGATCAATAGCTAAATTCCAAAATACTCAATTCCAACTTGCAGATATGCAAGCTAAAACTGATGCAGCAAGACTTTTAGTATATAGAGCTTCAACAGCTAAGGAAAATAAATTACCTTACAGTACTTATGCAGCTATGGCTAAGCTTTTTGCAGCTGAGGCGGCTATGGACGTTACAACTAAAGCAGTACAATTACATGGTGGATATGGTTATACAAGGGAATATCCAGTTGAAAGAATGATGAGAGATGCTAAGATAACGGAAATATATGAAGGTACTTCAGAAGTTCAAAGAATGGTTATAGCAGGAAGCATGTTAAGATAAGGAGGGCTTGAAGATGAAAATAGTTGTTTGTATTAAACAAGTTCCAGATACTACAGAGGTTAGATTAGACCCTAAAACAGGTACTCTTATAAGAGATGGAGTTCCTAGTATTATAAATCCAGATGATAAAAGTGGTTTAGAAGCAGCTTTAAAATTAAAGGACGAGGTTGGAGCAGAAGTAACTGTTCTTACAATGGGACCACCTCAAGCGGATAAGGCATTAAGAGAAGCTTTAGCAATGGGAGCAGATAAAGCAATATTATTAAGTGATAGAGCCTTTGCTGGTGCAGATACTTGGGCGACATCAACTACATTAGCAGCAGCTTTAAGAAAATTAGACTTTGACTTAGTTATAGCAGGAAGACAAGCGATTGATGGAGATACTGCCCAAGTAGGACCACAAATAGCTGAGCATTTAGAGCTTCCACAGGTAAGCTATGTTGAAGATCTTGAGCTTAGCGAAGACAGTTTAATATTAAAGAGAGTTTTTGAAGATGGATATCATAAGATCAAGGTAAAAATGCCATGCTTAATAACTACTCTTAGCGAAATGAATGAGCCAAGATACATGTCAGTAGGTGGAATATTTGATGCTTACAGAGAAAAAGAAATAGTAAACTGGAGCTTGAAGGATATAGAAGTAGATTTGACTAACATAGGACTAAAGGGTTCACCTACAAAGGTTAAAAAATCCTTCACAAAGGGAGCTAAGTCTGCCGGTGAAGTATTTGAATTAGAACCTAAGGATGCAGCAAAAGTTATCGTAGATAAACTAAAAGAGAAATTTATTATATAATAAATTGGTTTAAGGAGGGAGTACCTTGAATATTGCAGAATATAAGGGCGTTTTCGTATTCGTTGAGCAAAGAGAAGGCGAAGTTCAAAGAGTTTCTTTAGAACTTATTGGAAAAGGTAGAGAAATTGCAGAAAAATTAGGAGAAACAGTTACAGCAGTAGTTTTAGGTAACAATATTGCGGATAAAACAAAGTCTTTAATTCACCACGGAGCAGATGAAGTTTTATATGTTGATGATGCGGCATTAGATATATATATGACAGAGCCATATACAAAGGCATTAACAGAAGTAATCAATACAAAAAAACCGGGAATATTCCTAATTGGTGCAACAGCCATAGGAAGAGATTTAGCTCCTAGAGTTTCAGCTAGGGTTCATACAGGACTTACTGCAGACTGTACTTCATTAGATATAGACGATGAAACTAGAAATCTATTAATGACAAGACCTGCATTTGGTGGAAATATAATGGCTACAATCATTTGTCCTGACCATAGACCTCAAATGTCTACTGTAAGACCAGGAGTTATGCAATTATTTGAAAAAGATGAAGCTAGAGAAGGTAATGTAGAAGAGGTTAAAGTAGCATTTGCTAAAGAGGATATGAATGTTGAAATATTGGAAGTAGTAAAGGAAACAAAACAAAAGATTAATATTGAAGAAGCTAAAATCCTAGTTTCAGGTGGTAGAGGTATCGGAAAAGCTGAGAGCTTTGAAGTTCTTAAGGAATTAGCTGCCGGACTTGATGGACAGGTATCAGCATCTCGTGCAGTTGTAGATGCTGGATGGATTGATAGAGATCATCAAGTAGGTCAAACAGGTAAAACAGTAAGACCAGACCTATATATAGCTTGTGGTATTTCTGGAGCTATTCAACATTTAGCTGGTATGGAAGAGTCAGAATTCATAGTAGCTATCAATAAAGATGCAGGGGCACCGATATTTGAAGTTGCAGATATAGGGATTGTTGGGGATTTAAATAAAGTAGTACCTGCATTAATTGACGAGCTTACTGCTGCAAAGGATGCTAAATAATAATCTAAGACATCACATATTTTACAAATATTTTAGTAAAATGGATAGGACAATACACAATCAATCTCCTAGTATATGCTAGGAGATTGATTAGTATAAAGCTATTTTCAGAAAACTAAAATTTTTCACATAAAATTTTCTCGGGGTAAATATGATTAAAAAGTATATATCAATAAAAAAGCCATAGAGTATATTAACAATGGTATGTTAGCTATAGAAGAAGCAAAGAATGGAACAGTTTTGACGTAAACAGGTCTATATGTAGCGGTTGACGATATAAAAGATACAACTCAGGTAGAATTAATTGTAGCTGATAGCTTAAAGAAAATGTAATTATAATATATAATAGAATTAACTGGGGTATGGGGATATGGGTGTCGATAAAATAAATTATTTCAGCCATGTCACTTTTATATACAAGACTTAGAAAAATTTTCTACATAGTTTCTGCTTATAAACAATGGCTTCATTGGAGCCACTGTTTAAAACCTTAGTTTCCATCATTTTTTAAAGCCTTATACCCTTAAATGGGCACCCAAAAAATATTTTGGTCAAAAAATAAGGAGGTAAGAAGATGTTTAAAAGAATTACTAATGGTTGTGTCGCAATTGTACAAAAGTATTTACCAGATCCATTTTTATTCGCTGTAATACTAACTTTTATTGTGTTTGGATTAGGAATTATATTTACTGGTCAAGGTCCAATGGCTATGGTGCTTCATTGGAGTGGAGGATTCTGGAAGCTTTTAGCGTTTTCAATGCAGATGGCATTAGTATTGGTTACTGGACATACCTTAGCAAATGCTCCTATAGTTAAGAAGGGGCTATCATCCTTAGCAGGTATAGCAAAAACTCCAGGGCAGGCCATCATAACTGTTACAGTAGTTTCAACAATAGCATGCTGGATTAACTGGGGATTTGGACTAGTAATCGGAGCCTTATTTGCAAGGGAATTAGCTAGACAAGTTAAGGGCGTGGATTATAGATTATTGATTGCTTCAGCCTATTCAGGCTTCTTAGTATGGCATTCAGGTCTTTCTGGATCAATACCACTAAAGCTTGCTACACCTGGTAAAGACTTAGCGACAGCAACCGGTGGGGCAGTTACAGAAATTATTAATACAAATTCTACGATATTTTCTTCATACAATATAATTATTTTTGGTGTTATATTAATTGTTATGCCATTTCTAAACAAAGCAATGCATCCTAAGGCCGAAAACGTTATGGCTATAGATCCAAAATTGTTACAGGATGACGATGATATTGCTGCCACTTCAACTAAAAAAATGACTCCAGCCGATAAAATGGAAAACAGTCCAATAATCTCAATTTTAGTTGGGATCATGGGATTTGCCTTCATAATCTATTATTTCAGTAAAAACGGATTTAAATTAAACCTAAATATAGTAAACTTCTTGTTCCTATTTACGGGTATCATACTTCATGGAACGCCTAGAAGATTCTTAGATGCTGTAGCTAATGCTGCAAAGGGAACTTCAGGAATAATACTTCAATTTCCCTTCTATGCAGGAATCATGGGAATGATGACGGGGGCACCTGCTGAAGGAGTATCCTTAGCAGGTGCTATGTCAAACTGGTTCGTAAATATCTCAAATCAAACTACCTTCCCATTATTTTCATTCTTGAGTGCAGGACTTGTTAACTTCTTTGTACCATCCGGTGGTGGACAATGGGCAGTGCAAGCTCCTATAATGATGCCAGCCGGTGCTAAACTAGGTGTTCCAGCGGCTAAGACTGCAATGGCCATAGCTTGGGGGGATGCTTGGACAAATATGATTCAACCTTTCTGGGCATTACCAGCATTGGGAATAGCAGGTCTTGGGGCCAGGGATATAATGGGCTTCTGTGTTATAGACCTAATTTGTACAGGTGTAATAATAGCAGCAGGACTAATGTTCCTATAGTTACAAAATTATAAAATCTATCGAAATATATAGAAAAAAGGGAATTCTTGTAGGATTCCCTTTTGTTTTGGTTTATATAAAGTAAATTTTATGATACTATAATGATAAAATATATTGATATTTTTGGATGAGGTGTAAAAATGAAATATATCGATAGATATTTTAGAACCATAATAGAAAATATTAAGGATGCATTGATAGGTATAGATAAGAATGGTAACATCAATATGATTAACAGTACGGCTGAGGAGCTTTTGGGTCTGAGGTTTGAGGATGTTATAAGGGAAAGAATAAGTGAGGTTATTCCAAATAGTAGACTTCTTAGGGTGATTGAAACAAAAAAAGAAGAAATAAATCAAAAATTTACTAGTAACGGAAGACAATTTAGAGTCAGTAGACTTCCTATATTAGAGGATGGACAGATTCAAGGCGCCATATGCTTATTCCATGATGTAACAGATTACAATAAGATAAGTAAAAAGCTTGATGAAGATGAAGTGTACATAGATATATTAAATACTATTTTAGACACCTTTAATGAATGGTATATAGTTGTAGATAAAAATGGGCTAATTACCATGATGAGTAAAGCCTATAAGGAATTTGTAGGATGCCCCAATCCAGAAGGAAAGCATGTAACCGATGTCATTGAAAATACAAGAATGCACATAGTTATAAAAACCGGAATAATGGAAGTGGGAGAAATACAGGAAGTAAAGGGCAGTAGAATGATCGCCATGCGTATCCCACTTAAAAAGGATGGCAGGATAATTGGTGCGGTTGGAAAGACTATGTTTAAGGATGTCAGTGACTTGGTATCCCTAAGCAAGAAGATAAGTAAGCTGGAGAAGGAAATAGAATATTACAAGAATGAATTGGCTGATAAGAGGGTAGCTAAATATACCTTTGAGAATCTAGTTGGAGATAGCTCTAGCATGAATGATGTTAAGGCATTAGCAAAAAAGTCGGCAAAAACTAATTCAAATGTTTTGATACTAGGTGAAAGTGGTACTGGAAAGGAGCTTTTTGCCCACGCACTTCATAATGCCAGTGGTAGAAATCTAGGCCCCTTTGTAAAAATTAATTGTGCAGCAATACCGGCTGAACTATTGGAATCGGAATTGTTTGGATATGAAGAAGGAGCATTTACTGGAGCAAAAAAAGGTGGAAAAAAGGGTAAATTTGAGTTGGCAAATGGAGGTACCATATTACTTGATGAAATAGGGGACATGCCCCTTACCATGCAGGCAAAGCTCTTAAGAGTACTACAGGAAAAAGAAGTGGAAAGACTAGGGGGAAATATATTAAAAAATATTGATGTAAGGATAATTGCCTCAACAAATAAGGATTTAGAAAAACTTGTAAGAAAAAATGAATTCAGAGAGGATCTTTTTTATAGATTGAATGTAATGGTAATTAAATTGCCAGCCCTTAGAGAAAGAAAGGAAGATATAGAAGCCCTTGCCAATGATTTGAAAATGAAAATCGCCAATAGATTAGGTCTATATGTTGAGGGCATATCTCAAGATGCCATAGAATATCTGAAAAGCTATGATTGGCCTGGCAACATTAGAGAATTGGAAAATGTAATAGAAAGAGCTATTAACCTATTAGATACGGATTTAATTATAAAATCTAAACATTTACCCTCAAGAATTACCAGAAAAAAAAGCAAAACATATCTAATGGGAAATAGAAGTTTAAAGAACATTGTTGAAGAGGTAGAAAAAGAAGTTATTATTGGATGCTTAGAAAAAACCAATGGAAATAAGAATAAAGCTGCAAAGCTTCTGGGAATTAGTAGAGTTGGACTATATAAAAAAATAGATAGATATGCATTGGATGATTTTTAAAGTTTTGACTGTAATATTCATGCTATATTTCATAGGACTATACATGAAGTGTATAAAAAAAACATATGTAAACTTAGTATACACTTCAGGAAAATGTTTTTCCCACAATAATATGAGCTATTGATTTGTAAAGCAAGAAAAAACGTAAACTTTGTTTACAATTTTTTCTTGCTTTTAAGTTTGAAAAACTATGACTTATTTCTTTATCACATATCGGAATATAAATAAGAAATTCCAAAATTGTAATAAAACAAGAAATATTATAATCCCTTAAAATCATTGCTATATCATGGATATGCTTATAAGAAAAATACTATTATACCTGTATAATTGATACTACACAATAGATATTGTTAATAAAATGACATTGCGAGTGAAGGAATGGCACGCTATTTGCTAATATATAATATGTATACAAGCATATAGACAAAAAATTAACAATCATATAGAGGAGGGTGCAAAATGCGTGTCAGAGTATTAAATGCACAGGAAGCTGTAAAATTGATTCCAGATAATGCTACAGTAGCTACTGGAGGATTTGTTGGCATTGGCGTACCAGAAGAAGTAGAAATTGCTTTAGAAAAACAATTTCTTGAAACTGGAAGTCCTAAAGATCTTACTTTAGTATATGCAGCTGGACAAGGTGATAGTAAGGATAGGGGATTAAATCACCTAGGCCACGAGGGTTTAATAAATAAGGTAATCGGTGGACACTGGGGGCTTGTTCCTAAATTACAAAAGCTGGCTCTTGAAAATAAAGTTGAGGCTTACAATTTACCACAAGGGGTAATCTCCCATTTGTTTAGGGATATTGCTGCTGGAAAACCTGGTACTGTTACCCACGTCGGACTTAAAACATTTATAGATCCAAGATTAGAAGGTGGTAAAATAAATGATATTACAAAAGAAGAAATTGTAAAGCTTATAGAACTTGATGGCAAGGAATACTTATTCTATAAAGCATTCCCGGTAGATGTAGCTCTTTTAAGGGGTACATATGCCGATGAAAATGGAAATATTTCAATGGAAGAAGAAGCAGTTTCCTTAGAAGCTTTATCAATAGCTGCTGCTTGTAAAAACTCAGGTGGTAAAGTAATAGTACAGGTTAAAAAGATAGTAAAATCAGGGTCTTTAGATCCAAAACTTATAAAAATACCTGGTATATATGTAGACACAGTTGTTGTAGCTGAAGAAGAAAATCATATGCAAACCTATGGAACAGCATATGACTCTTCCTATTGTGGTAGAACTCATGTGCCAGTAAATTCAATAAAGTCATTACCATTAAATGAAAGAAAGATTATTGCAAGAAGAGCTGCTATGGAGCTTATTCCTAATGCAATAGTTAATCTTGGAATAGGTGTACCAGAGGTAATTGCCATGGTAGCAAATGAAGAAGGTGCCGGGGATCAAATGGTACTTACCGTTGAGTCTGGACCAGTTGGTGGGGTTCCAGGTGGAGGATTAGATTTTGGAGCTTCAACTAACCCACAGGCAATACTTGATCAACCATATCAATTTGATTTTTATGATGGTGGAGGGTTAGATTTAGCATTCTTAGGTTTAGCTCAATGCGATAAAAAAGGTAATATAAATGTTTCTAAATTCGGCCCTAAAATAGCTGGTTGTGGTGGATTTATCAATATTACTCAAAATGCTAAGAAAGTAGTATATTGTGGAACCTTTACAGCCGGAGGATTAAAGATTAAGGCGGAAGATGGAAAGCTTACCATAGAAAACGAAGGTAAAGTTAAAAAATTTGTAGAAGAAGTTGAACAAATAACATTTAGCGGTGACTATGCAATTGACAATAATACACCTATTTTATATATAACTGAGAGAGCAGTATTTGAGCTTGGTAAAGAAGGTTTAATTTTAACTGAAATTGCTCCTGGTATAGATCTTCAAAAAGATGTTCTAGATTTAATGAATTTTAAACCAATAGTTTCAGATAATCTACAGGAAATGGATTCAAAGATATTTAAGGATGAATTAATTGGATTAACTATATAGTATGCAATTAGAATTTCTCAATAAATGGGGTAAGGTTAAATATATTTAGATTTCTTAGGGCAGGTGACTTTTGCACCTGACCCTTAGTAATAATAAAATCACAAAAAAGAAGGGAGACAATTTATGTTAGGTGTTATTGGTATTATTATTTCCTTGGGCTTACTTATGTATCTAGCCTACAGAGGTATCACAGTTCTTATTTTAGCTCCATTACTAGCAATGTTAGCAGTACTATTCTCGGGGGATATTCCTCTACTAGCAAGTTACACTGAAGTATTTATGAAAAGCTTTGCAGGATATGCAAAAGCCTATTTCCCGCTATTCTTACTAGGTGCAATATTTGGTAAAGTTATGGATGCCTCAGGGGCAGCTAAATCTATAGCCCATTTTATAGCTCAAAAGCTTGGCAAAGATAAAGCAATATTAGCAGTTGTATTATCTTGTGCCATATTAACCTATGGTGGAGTTTCACTATTCGTTGTTGCTTTTGCAGTTTATCCAGTAGCAGCAGCATTATTTAGAGAAGGTGGAGTTCCAAAGAGATTTGTTCCTGCATCAATTGCTCTTGGATCTTTTACATTCACTATGACAGCATTACCGGGTACTCCTCAAATTCAAAATGCTATTCCTATGCCATTCTTTGGAACTACTGCTTGGGCAGCTCCATTCCTTGGACTTATAGGTGCAGCAGTTATGTTTGGTGGAGGTATGTTCTGGCTTACAACAAGATCAAAGAAGGCTATGGCGGCTGGAGAAGGATATGGTGATCACAAGGAAGATATCAAGGAATTTGATTTAGAAAAGCTTCCTAGCTTTGCCGCTGCATTGGCTCCAATAATTATAGTACTTGTACTTAACTATTTACTTGGTAGATTCTATTTTGCAAATATGGATGGTTCTTACCTAGAGCAATTCGGAACTACATTATCAAAGGTTAAAGGTATATGGAGTATAATTATTTCCCTTGTAGTATCTATACTAGCAGCATTAGTTTTATTCCGTAAAAATATCGGAAACATGAAGGAAACTGTAAACCAAGGTGCATATGGTTCATTATTAGCTATAATCAATACTGCATCTGAGGTTGGATATGGTAATGTTATTAAAGCTTTAGGAGCATTCGCATTAATTAAAGCAGCTATACTTGCAATACCAGGTAACCCCCTTATATCCCTTGCAGTATCAACAAGTTCCCTTGCAGGTATAACAGGTTCTGCTTCAGGTGGTATGAGTATTGCCCTAGGTGCATTAGGGGATATCTACCTTCAAAAAGCCCATGCACTTGGAATTAATCCAGAAGCTTTCCATAGAATAGCTGCAATGGCTTGTGGTGGTCTTGATACACTTCCTCATAATGGGGCAGTTATAACATTATTAGGTATCACAGGACTTACTCATAGGGAATCCTATGCAGATCTTGGAATGTGTACAGTTGTAATACCAATTATTGCTACTGCAGTGGCAATAATAGCAGCAACATTCGGTATAGTTTAATATTAGTATGAAGTAAAGAACAT
Source organism: Maledivibacter sp. (assembly GCA_025210375.1). Classification (NCBI taxonomy): domain Bacteria; kingdom Bacillati; phylum Bacillota; class Clostridia; order Peptostreptococcales; family Caminicellaceae; genus Maledivibacter; species Maledivibacter sp. The sequence continues at coordinate 45,957 of JAOASB010000052.1, forward strand.
TAAGTAAAAATTTAGCTTTAAAACAACAACAATAAGAAAAAATGAAGTTCCCAAAAAAACAGTAAAAAGTATCAAAATAGACAAAAGACATATACGCCTTTAGACAAAGAACCTCCCGCTGCCATGGGAGGTTCTTTATTTCTATTATTCATGGGAATAATAGAAATAACCATAGGGTAAATGACCACGCAAAAAGACCTTGTAATTAATAAACCATAGCCAGGAGTATTAAATAAAGGTCTTCATACAGATTTATATTAAGAGGAGGAATATCATTTATTTTTGTTCTAGATAGTCATAGGAATTAGAGTCCGATTGATTTTCTGTCCTATCAAGTAAAAAATAAATTATAACCATTATAATAACTATCAAAACTTCCATGCCATCACCACCGAATAATTTTCCGATATCTATGTAACACCATTATAGCATGGAATCAATTAAAAATATGATATGTAATGGAATTGTAAAATAATTGTAACTTCTGTAAAGGACAAGCACAACGACACAAGGGCAACGACACAAGGGGACGGTTCTTCTGTGTCTTGCAAAGAATGACACAGAAGAACCGTCCCCTTGTGTCGTCATGTCTCTAGTTATAAAGTTTTTTGTTAGTATCACAAGTACATTTATTGTCATCACAAATATATTTATTATCTACACAAATAAGATCTCCGACCAATATAAGGAGCAATAAAAACAATATAAGCCGACTTTCCTGTATTACAAAAGCCATTAAGTTCACCCCCAACAAAAATAGAAAGATTATCATAATTCCATGATATGCTTCATATCACAAAATTGTGATAACTAATTTAGGGGATTTTTATGAAAGGCAAATAAAAAAACTGAGGATAGGACCTCAGCCTTTCATATTTTTAAATTAGCAGTTACGAGGATAGTCGATACAAATACAGTCACCTACTAAGATTATTAACAACAAGAATAGAACTAAGTTGTTAAGTCCACAAGAGTTATGTCCTCCACAACCGAAACCTGGCATATAATTTCCTCCTTTTAAATTAGTAAGCTATCCTAGCCTACTAGTATATTATTCTGGATGTTTGTAATCTGTGCCTTTAAAAATCAAAACTTTTGCCTATTAAGCCTATATTTTTTAGTAGAGCTTTAAATTTAGAAAACTATTTAAAGTATAAGTTTAGATTTATAAGTTATCTAAGCTTATATCAGACTTTTTTCTTTAAAATATAGTAAAATAAACTGAGGATAAAACCTCAGTTTATTTAAGCCTAAAATTTAGCAACCACGAGGATAATCGATGCAGAGGCAGTCACCTACTAAAATTATTAGCAAGAGGAATAAAACTAAATTATCAACGCCGCAATAAGACCTATTGCAATTAGACATACCATTTCCTCCTTTATTAAAATATTAAGCTATCCTAGCTCACTAGTATAATATTCCATAGACATGATAAATGTGTTTATTTAATGAAGATTATTTATAGAAAAATTTTGATTTTATTATATGGGCAAATTGCATAATTACTTTCTATAAAAACCATCTACTTCATGTAGTTTAAAAATCTTCAAAGCTATACCACCAAATATGCTTATATCTTAAGTAATTAAATTAAGGATGATATTCGCATATGCAACCTAGCCAAGTAAGAGTTATGCAATTTCCTCTATAAATAAAAATAAACTGAGGACCGAGCCCCCAGTTTATTTAATTCTAAATTTAGCAACCACGAGGATAATCGATGCAGAGGCAGTCACCTACTAAGATTATTAGCAAGAGGAATAGAACTAAGTTATTAACTCCACAATAATTATATCCGCCACAACGAGACATATAGTTCCCTCCTTGTTAATATATTAAGCTATCCTAGCTCATTAGTATAATATTCTACGGGTATGATAAATGTGTTTCTATTATATTTAAAATAGAAAAAAATTTTCTTTATGATTTAAGCAATATCTGTAAGAATAAATAGAATTAGCTGAGGCAAAACCTCAGCATTTGCCATTAAATATCTTAATAGAGCAAATTGCATAATTAACTTCTACAAAAACTATATACTATATATATTATGCAATTGTGCCAAGTAAGACTTATGCAATTTCTTCAATTAGTAATTACAGCAGAGACAGTCACCTACTAAAATTATTAATAATAAGAATAGAACTAAGTTGTTAAGTCCACAATATCCATCAGCCATATATATACCCTCCTTATTTCAATATCAAGCTATCTTAGCTCAATAATATAGTATTCTAAAGACTCATAAAATGTGATTGTATAAAATAAGCTGAGGAAAGGCCTCAGCTTATGATTTTAATTAGCAGCCATAGTTATCAACGCAGAGACAGTCTCCTACAAGGATTATAAGAAGCAAGAAAAGAACTAAATTATTACCGCCAAAAAAACCGCGGCCACCACCGAAACCACCGAATATACCAGCCATATTTTACCCTCCCTTTGAAAATCTAAGCTTCTCTAGCTCACTAGTATATTATTCTAAAGGAACATAAAGTGTGACTATATAAGGCATATTCAAAGAATAAACTAGTCATCCTACTCGCCCTTTTGATTCTTTTCGTCGTTACTGGGTCACTTACATACAGTGAGTATGTATATGATTCAGTACCTAGAAAATAATCAAAATTACTTCGTAATCTGACTAGTCTATTTTTTTCATATGCCTAAACAAATAAACTGAGGAATACCCCAGTTTATAGTTATGACTCTAGCATTTATTACAATTATCATCGTAGCAGAGACAATCCCCTATTAATATTATAAGTAATAAGAATAGTATTAAGTTATTTAATTTAGGATAACCATCACTCATATTAACACCTCCTGCCAATTTAAGCAGATTTTGTTTCCTCAATATATTCTATTCCCGTTCATAAAAATGTGTGAATATTTTTAATAACAAAATCTTAACTCGATCTCGGTTGCCCTTTTTACTTGTTTTTTTCTAGCATCTGGATAAGCTTATCAAGCTTTCTTTGTTGGCTTTCATTTAAAAAACCTCTTATTTTATTCATCGCAGCGATTTGTCTTCTGAATTCTGTATCGCTCATGTTTGATCTAATCTTTTTTACTTCATCCAGTAGTTCATCTCCAGTTCTACCTTTATAAGCTTCTTTCAATTGATCAACGGAATCTTTAATTTGGTTAAATTTTTCTTCGTTCATGTCTTTTCTCATATAAAAACCTCCAATTGAATAATATTTACATATAGATATAAATCTCGGATGAAGGAATTGCATAATATTAGTAAATATTTTGTAGAAGTTAATTATGCAATTTGCCCCCATGCTTAAAGGAGTATAGATTTTTTCAAAAAATATATTGGATTTTAAAGCCCTATGGCTATATATTAATCATAATATGCGTAACAAAAAGAAACGTTCACGCATATTATAAAATTATGATTATCCATGTTTTAGGAGGGATTATATGGGAGAGACAGTTAATCCACATAGAAATAGAGACAGAGGAAATGGTCAGCAGAATAAAAGTAAATTATTTGACCTTCTTGAGTTTGATCAAAATTTACTATTACCCATAGTAATAATGTTTTTGCTTGGACAAAACGATTCAAATATTCCCATATTAGACGATATAAAAAAAGTTGCAAAGAATATTATAGATATACCACTTAATATAGATGTGTCAACTAAGGATATAGAAAAAATGATAGAAGCAGTAAACTCAGTTAGTCCTTATATAAGCAAAGATAATGTTTTTGTATTAGATACATTCGCTGACTTTTTATCCGCTGTGCATAAAATTTCCACTGTAAAGGAGTTTAGAAGTGACATGACTAGAAGTTCCTCAGGAAATCCTAGGAAACCCTTAAAATTTAAGAACCAAAAGGAAAAAGCCTTACATATGTTGGGAGCCCTTGAACAATTTATGGATGAACCCACTAAGAAAAATATGAAGAATTTCAAAGATACTTTGGGGGTTTTAGAAAAATTTGAGCAAACCACCAGTGTCTTGAATGAGAAAAAGAAGGGTGGAGGGCCAATAGATATTAAGGATATTATGCAGTTTATAGGGCCTTTGCTAGGTGGTGGAGGTTCAGTTGATGCTCAGAAAATCGATAGTATGATTAGAATGGTTCAAATTATGTCTGCCTTAGATGAAAGCGATCTTAACACAGATGGACCAAGTGATCCTGTTAGTTTTAGAGAAGATGATGATAGTGATGGTGGATGTTTTGAATTTGTTATTGATAGATATGATGATGAGGACGATGAAGAATAACTAAGGTATATGAAAAAATAAACAGGCCAGGTTACTAAACTTTTTGTAAGATTTATCTTTTAAAATTGTATCAATAATAGGTGGGTATCAGAATGAAAAATTTCATTTTGATACCCACTGGGACGAATTAAAGGGATTGTCTTTTAAGACAGCCCCTTAAAAAATTATGGATAACAGTTAAAGTGGTATATTTTATGTAAGTAATTCATCAAGTCTATTCTTATCAAATCCAATGATTACTTCATCATCGACAAAGATAGCAGGAACCCCCATAATCTTCTTTTTAACCAATTCTTTTCTCGCTTGAGGGTCTGTCTGAACGTTCTTTTCCTCAAACTCAATATTATTTTGGGAAAGATACTCCTTCGCTGTATGGCAATGGGGGCATGTGTTACTAGTAAATATAACAACCTTTTTCATTTAATACACCTCCTAAGGGTATTATTACCCATAAATTTTCTTTGAAAACATGTTTCCCAATATTATATGAAGAGATTTGTAATTAATTCATAAAATCAAGCCCAGGCATAAATAGTATTATATTGTACTTTAACCTTTATATATGGTGGAGGTAAGTCATGAAGGATAGGATCAATGAGATAGTCAAGGAATTTGGTTTGAAATTAATGAAGAAGGTACCCCGTAAAGATTATTATATTGTATATACCGATGAAGGTACTTTTTATCTGAAAAAAGTCGATCTTAAGAAATCTCAAATACATTTTATACATAATGCAAAGGAATATTTAGTATATAGAGGTTTTAAGAATATAGATAGGTATGTGATGGCAAATAAAGTACCCTATGTAAAAAAGGATAAGGATTATTATATTATGACGAAGCTTATAGGTGGAAGAAAGTATGATATTAATAATACTGAGGAGTTGAAAAAAGCTTCAATGACCCTAGCCTCCCTACATAATGCATCAAGGGGTTATGTTCCTAGAAGGAGCAGTAAAATAATATCGAACATGGAAAAACTACAGAAAATTTATCTGGAAAAATGTGAAGATTACATATATATAAAGAGTCTTATAAAAATGAGGTCTGCTAAGGGCTTAGTAGATAATTTGTTTCTAGAAAATATAGATATGCTATATGATATGGCTTTAGAATCCGTAAAAATGCTTCAAAAAAATGGTTACTTTGAGCTTTGCCAAAGGGAGGCATTAGAAAGATATATTTGCCATAATAATTATAATCATAACAATATCATTATAGATAAAAATGAAGAATTTAATGTAATAAATTTTGATAGATGTAGATTTGAATTGAGGTGCTTTGATATAGCTAGATTTATGGTGGATGTAATGGACAGGACTAAATGGGAATTTGATACTGTATTAGCCATACTAAAGGCCTATGATAGTATAAGGAGCTTGGATAAAAGAGAATATAAGATAATGATCTCCTTCCTACAATTTCCCCAAGCTATTTGGGAAATAGCAACTAAATATTATTATGAAGAATACGATCTATCTAGGGATAGATATTATAAGGCATTAAAGGATAAAATAGAAAAACTGCCATATAAGCTTGGGGTTTTGAATAAATATAAAAATGAGTTTCTTTAAGGCATATGGAAAAATGAACAAATTAGGTTACCAAATATAGAGATTTACCCTAAACTATCTATAACCAGCTTTAATATATCAAAACGCCTATTTTTGTGATAGCCCAAAAAGGTTTTGCCATCAAAGCCTCTTTGATTGGTATTGCCCCTATATAAGGATGAAGCTTCTATGCAGTCGCCAATGATTGTTTTAGCTATTTGTAAAGCATGGAATTCATCCTTTATTGTTGATTGGAGCATATAATCAGGAATTTTAGTAGTAACCTTGATATTTAGATTGTTTTTAACTGCTAAAGCCAATACTGTGGGAGGAATTGCAAGGTTTTCAAATCCGATCCTATCAATAAGTTCTTTGGATATACCGTGGGGGCCGTGGCTTGGGGTAGCATAACGGATTTTATCATAGACTCCCAGTTCAAGATTCAATTGACGTCTAAAGGATAATTGTACTTTGGCCATATGACTGTTGCCATTTGTTTGATGGTAGCAATCCGTTAGGGCTAAATCAATATTATTGTAGGACAAATCATTAATTATTTCGTCTATATTAGAGGCTATATTTCCCATCATATCCCCATCTACAAAAATGAAGCCAGTCGCCCCTAGATTATAGGCAAAATAAGCCCCTATAGCCCTTGGAATATCTAATCCAAGGGCCTTGTTAAAGCAATATACAAGTATTCTATCATTATCTATATTAGAAACCTTTTCAAGGGTGTTATCCATGGAGCCATTAATCAAAACTAAAATTCTATCTGTTTTAGTTTTGAGAAGCATGTCTAGGGTTTTATCAATTCTTTTTCCTTCATCCCTGGCAGGGACAATCGTATAGATCATTTTATCACCACCGTTAGTTCAACTTAGCACTCTATATTATATTCTACGCAGTATACATTTTTAAGTGACTATGCACCGAAACCTTTGAAAATTCATACTATATAATACGGTAGTTTATAATTATATCTGGGTTATTCGTTACAAAGATTTGGATCTCCTATGAATAATCATGGATACAGGAGGATTTTAATGACTAGGCTAAGTGTAGGCGATATAGTAGCGAGAAAATCATATGACTATGATATTTTGTTCAAGGTTACAGATATAGTCGTTGATTCAAATAATAAGAGGACTTTTATCCTTAAGGGAACCAATCTTAGAATTATTGCAGATTCCCCAGAGGGTGATTTGATAAAGGTTCCATTTAATAAAGTAGATCAGTTTAATAAAACATACAAAAAAAGGATTAATCAGATAGTGAAAAACATCTTAGTAGAAAGAAAGGAAAATTACTATAGAAGCTTAACGAGAAATATTACTGAACACTCAAGGGAAAGTAACCATTTTGGCAGACCCGGTAAGGTTTTACATTTAGATGGTGATGGAGAGTATATAGATGTGTGTTTGAAGGTATATGATCAACTGGATATAGAGGCAATGGGAAAAATCATACCTGAAACTGAACAGCCCAAGGTAGTAAGTAAGATGCTTAAGGAATTTAATCCTGATATATTAATTTTGACAGGTCATGACAGCATACTAAAAGGAGAAGATGATTTTACTGACATAGAGAATTATAGGCATTCAAAATATTTTGTAGAAAGCGTTAAGGAAGCTAGGAAATATGAATCAAGCATGGATGAACTCGTGATTTTCGCAGGAGCCTGCCAATCTTTATTTGAAGCAATAATTGAAGCAGGAGCAAACTTTGCCAGCTCACCCCATAGAACACTAATCCAGTGTAGAGTGTAGAAAGGAGGTATTTCCTTGGAAACAACCAATAAAAAAGTTGAATTTTATTATTATGATGAGGATAGGAGCTTTGAGGAAGCTTTGCTGGAATTGGTCATTATCAAGATAATTAGTGAAATGAGGTGATATTGTTTTGAGATGTGCTGTATATGTAAGGGTTTCCACGGAAATGTGGACTCAAAAGAGTAGTATAGCACATCAGAAGAATTTTTTTGAAAGATACATAGGAGAAAGGGGCTGGGAGCTTTACAGGATTTATGAGGATATTGAAAGTGGCATGTGGGTAGAAAAAAGAGATGGACTGCGGAAATTGATAGAGGATAGTGAAAAAGGACTTTTTAATATATTACTTACTAAAAGCATATCTAGATTCGCTAGAAATACTTTAGAGGGACTAAAATATATAAGAGAATTAAAGGAAAGAAATATAAGATTCATTACCATAGAGGATGCCTTTGATTCCTTTGAATACGATGAATTTATGTTCACCCTACTACTATCCATGGCTCAAAAAGAATCGGAAAAGATCAGTGAGCGTATAAGGTTTGGCAAAAAACAACGTGCCAGTAAAGGATTTTATAATGGAAGCAATGCTCCCTATGGTTACAAAAAAGAGGGGAAGGATACATTGGTGTCAGCAGAGGACATAACGACAGAGGTAGTAAAAAAGATATTTAGTATGTATATTCATGGATCGGGACTATATAAAATAGCTAAGTATCTGAACCATCAAGCATATCCAACCCCTAGTATGTCAGCGGGTAAAGCTAATAGTAACAATGTATGGCATCAAAGCACCATAAAAAACATACTTACAAATGAAATTTATATAGGTAATATGGTACAAAATAAGAGTAAGACAAAGGATCTACTGGGGGGAATAAGGGAAGAAAATCTAGAAGATGAATATATAAGAGTTGATAATACCCACCAGGCTATAATAGATAAAAATACCTTTCATTTAGTCCAAAGGACCTTAAAGGAAAAAGCCCAAAAAAGAACACCATGTACGAAGCACCTATTCACCAATGTATTATATTGTGGAGAATGTGGTAGTAAGCTTCACTATAAAAAAAATAGAAACTCATATATATGTGGCAGATTAAATAAAATGGGTAAAAGCTACTGCAAAGGCTGCCATGTTAATGAAGGAGAAGTAAAAGAAGCAATTGAAAAACATTTGATGGAGCTTATTTATAGGGATATAGATTTAGTTAGATTTAACAAAGATATTAAGAAGGAAATAGAAAAAAACCAAAACAGCGATGATATAAGGCTTATTGAGAAAGCCATAAAAAATTTATTTAAAAGGAAAATCAGGCTTTTAGATATATGCCTAGAGGGATTGATATCAAAGGAAGAATATAACATAAAAAAAACATCGTTGAATAGCCAGCTAGAGCTTTTACAAAACAAGAAAAAAAGGGTAGAATTAGAACTGTTGGGCAGTGGACAAAGGAACATAAACAGCTATAATCAATTGTACCAATATATAGAATTAGATAATATAGTCATAAGCAAGCTTATCAAAAAAATAATTGTTTATAATGATAATAGAATCCAAGTGTTTTATAATTTTTTTGGATAAAAGGGTTATAGGTTGAAGACTATTAAGGATTTGACCTAAATCCTAGAACCTGTAACTTAGAACTATAAAAAACGGAGGTCAATATGAGGCTATACAGAAGAAAAATATTAAGTTCAGTGAGATTTGCCAAGGCAAACAATTTATTTGAAAATTTAAATTCTGTTTATGAAACAATTTCATCGGGGAAATGTGAACATTGTAATAGTTGTTGCATGGAGGATGTAAATGCTAATTATATAGAGTTTTTAAATATATATGATTATTTGAAAAAAAATAACCTGTATAAGGCATATAAAGGGGATATTCTGAAATATTACTTTACCAGGCTCTACAGAAATAGCCCCTGTCCATTTTTACAAAAGGGAAAATGTGGAATATACCCAGTTAGACCGCTGCCATGCAGGATATTCGGGCATCTATCAAAATCAGACTATGAAAAAAACTATGAAGCTGTACTTGAGCAAAATAAAGATGCCAGGGAATATTTTAAAAAAAGGTATTCCGTAGGATTACCAGAGGAAGTAGTAAACTATAAAATACCCTATTGCAATGAATTTATAAAGAAGAAGGATATGAGCCTGGAGGAAGGTAGGGATTTATTTAATAGGGTCTTTGTATTAGACACAGCCTTTTTAAATGAAAAGCTATTGAATCCAACATTTTTAAATACATCATTAGCAGGATGGTTTGCTTATCTAGAGTTTGGGAAATTAAGATCGGGTAAATTAAGGATACAGCTTGCCAAGGGAACAATATAAATTTCAAAATAAAGGGGAGCTACCCCAATGGATTTTCATTTGAGACACTCCCCTTAGTCATATTCATTACTCAATAGTCATTCCATAGAATATTTCTGTCATTTCTTTGTTTAACCTTTCCCAAATACTTTCTTTTTGTTCATGGGACAGGTTCTCTTCATCTAGTTCAAAGAGATAATTATCAAGAATAATTTCCTTTAATTTCATTTTTGTATGGAAAATATTGGATTGATATATATTCATATCTATTAAATTATACTTATCTACTGTTTCCTTGGAAATAAAGTTTTGTATTGAATTAATCTTATGATCTATAAAATGTTTTTCCCCCTCAACATCCCTAGTAAAGCCCCTGACCCTATAATCTATTGTGATTATATCTGAATCGAAGCTGCCTATGAGATAGTTTAAGGCGTTTAAAGGAGAGATAGTTCCACAGGTAGAGACATCTATGTCGACCCTGAAGGTACTTATTTCATTTTGAGGATGACTTTCAGGATACGTATGGACTGTAACATGGCTTTTATCTAAATGGCCTACAATATTTTGCCGAGTTGGAGTTATGATTCCCCTATTACAAGATGGGTCAAGCACGTATAATGGTACTTCCTCTTCGGAAATCAATAAAGTTACACTTGCACCCTGGGGATCATAATCCTGCTTTGCTACATTTAAAACACTTGCTCCGATTGTTTCCGTAACTTGTGTTAGAATATTTGTTAATCTTTCAGAATTATATTGTTCATCGATATATTCTATATATCTCTTTCTGTCTTCTTCGGTTTTTGTGTAACAAATATCATAGATATTAAAGCTCAAGGTTTTAGTTAGGTTATTAAAACCATACAGCTTTAACTTGTTATTAATTATTTTTGCCAATTACCATTCCCCTTTTCCAATTAGTATTTCAAGAAGATTATATACCGTTCATAGCTAATGTCAAGTTATAAAATTTTCTAATGTCGAAGAATGTAGAAAGAATATAATGCTGAAATTATAAAAAAATAACAGGCTACATGGAAGACGTTTATAAATACAAAAGATTTATTGAGATTTCTATAGTATCTATGCTTACCAATCCCTAGGAAAATATGTTTACTTAAATCCGATTTTTTAAATAAAAATTTAATTTTTGAATTGCTTTAAACTCAAAAGAATGACCAAAGCCTTAGAACTTATCACTTAAAACTTATATCTGCAAATGCGTCCTTAGACGTATTTATCCTACACTCACCACTCCATACTAATCCACTGCTTAGACCCTGTTTTTATAAGCCAAAAAATTGCTTATACAAGTGTTGACAGATTTGTATCCATAGAAGAAATACTGGAAAACACCATAACAGGAGTCAAAGGAATAGGAGGATTTCAAACCAGGGGTAAATATAGAAAAGGATTGCCAAAATCTCCCTATCAATAAATGGGGATATAGTATTACTAAGGAATGGAGGTAAAAACTTGAAGGAGGTTTAAACTTTGAACAACGGTGAAAATTTTATATCGATAAAGGTATACGATGAAAAAGCTGATGCTTTAATAAATAGATCAATGGATGAGCTAATACCTGAATTGGTGGCAGCTCAGATTAATATAGATTTTGAATTCGAGGCTATTAAGTCTCAAACTATAATAGTGAGAACAGCCCTTATTAGAAAATCAAAGGTTTTTGGAGGCAAGGGCTGTAGTAAACACAAGGAAGCCGACTTTTGCCTAGATGGCCATTGCGGTGGTTGGATATCTAAGAAAGACCTAAGGAAAAAATGGGGAGAAAATTTCCAAGGAAATTGGGAAAAACTTTTAAAAGCAAGGGAAGAAACAAAGCATTTAATAATGACCTTTAAAAACAAAGTAATAGACCCTAAATTTCATGCTGTATGTGGTGGCTCAACAGAAAATTCAGAGGATGTAGATGATTGCAATATTGTTTATTTAAGAAAGGTGCTATGTGATTACTGCAAGAATTCACCCTGTTGGAGCAACTTTAAAGAATTGACCACCGATGAAATAGAAGAAAAATTCGATGTAAAATTTAACAGATCATCGCCCTTGGAAGGCTCCAATATTCAAGGAATCATCGAGGGTATTGAAAGGGATGATGATGGTAGAGTCAAGAAAATAAAGGTAGGAGACAAAGTATTAAAGGGAACGGAGTTCTGTGAGTGGTTAGGTCTTGATTCCACAAGATTTGGCTGGAAGCCTACGGTTATAAGGTTTGAAACTAGGGGAAAAGGCCATGGACTTGGACTATGTCAGTATGGAGCTAATGAAATGGCAAAACAAGGTAAAAAAGTAGAGGAAATCTTGAAATATTATTATACTGGAATAAATATAAAGACCTATGAAAAACCCGATAAGGATAGACCGATAAACAATAAAGTTATCGTAATCGATGCAGGACATGGTGGAAAAGAGAATGTTGGAGTAATTGGTCAGCAGAATCTAATGGAAAAGGACATAACTCTTTCCATAGCAGGGGAGCTAAAGAAGGAATTAGAGGATTTAGGAGCTAAGGTTGTATTGACTAGGGAAGAGGATGTATATGTATCCTTGAGTCGTAGAGCCAAAATAGCAAATGAAATCAGACCGAATTTTTTCATTAGCATTCATATGAATTCCTTCACAAATTCCACTATCTCCGGTATAGAGATATATCACTATAGGGGAGATAAAGAAGGAGAGGTCATGTCGAACTTTATAATAAACAAAATGTCCCAAGAGCTTGGAGGGGTTAATAGGGGAGTCAAAATATCTGATTTTTACTTATTAAAAACAGTAACAACAAGTGCAATACACATAGAAGTAGAGTATTTAACTAACCTAGAGGAAGAGAAAAAGTTTTTTAATAATGATTATATAAAAAGGATTGCTACAGCTATAGCAGATGGAATAACCGAGTACTATAGATACCAAGTATGATAATAAAAATTCAAAGTTCTTAGGGCATTCTTTTAGATCTATATATATTAATATTGAATGTCCATTAGAGAAATGACTCCAATCTTAGAACTTATAACTTAGAATTAAAAAATTGATTAAAATCGATTTTTAAAACATGGATATCTTTACTAATTTAAAGATACTCATGTTTTTTTGTATTTATGCTAATAATATATTGACAAGTAAAAATAAAAGCGGTATAATATTGTGCTAAAAATTTGACATGTGCTTGATAATATGTTAATATTATACTGTATACAGTGAAAGGAAGGAGATGTTTTTTTGGCCACTAAGGAAACCTTAGCTAAACTAAAGAAAAACGTTGAAAATTATATAGGTCAAAAAGTCATACTTAAAACAAATAAAGGTCGAAAAAGAGTGTTCGTAAAAGAAGGGGTCTTAGAAGAGGTATATGCCAATATTTTCGTAGTTAGAATTGATAGAGGACTTAATTCAGAAAGAAAAGTATCCTATAGCTATTCCGATATATTGACAGAAACCGTTGAGATAACACTTTGTAGTAATGATTCGAAAATTCAAGCTTCATAAAAAGAAATGTCTGTGATTTTACAGGCATTTTATTTTTTTTGAGAAAGTTTAGGATAGAGGAAATTGCATAACTTTGACTTGCCTAAACCTAATATGAGAGTATCATCCTTAATTTAATTACTTAATATATAAGCATATTTGATGGTATAGCTTTGTGGCTTTTAAAACTATATATAGTAGATGATTTCTGTAGAAAGTAATTATGCAATTTGCTCGATATATAAAAGTCATAAATAAAAAATTTCCAAAAAATTTATTATTCGAGGGAATAAATTTTTATGCAGAAAACGTCGAAAAATCTGACTATTCAATAAATGGCTTTCCCTACAAAGAACAATAAAAGGAGAGAAAAACAATTCCATAAATTAGAAAAATATACATTGGATGAATATTCAACTTTCTACTAAAATATTGAAAAAAGCTAAAAGCTTTGAAAAATAGCAGGCTTGAAAAGGTGAAATATAGTATGTATACTTAAAAGAAGAAAAATACCAATGCATAAAAAGTAAAAAAATACCATGAATTCTGCTAGGGGGGCGAATATGACCGAAACAAGAGCTTTGCTAAATGTTAGGTCTGAAATTGGCAAATTGAAGAAAGTACTCCTTCATAGACCGGGAAAGGAGATAGAAAACCTAACACCGGATCTAATGGATAGGCTTTTATTCGATGATATACCTTACTTGGAGGTTGCTAGAAAAGAGCATGATGTCTTTGCGGATATATTTAGGAGTAATGGAGTAGAAGTAGTTTATCTTGAGGATTTAGCCGCAGAATCACTTAATGACGATGACATTAAGAACAGCTTTATTGATGAATTTATTGAAGAAGCAAATATAGGAGCAATAAGAAAGAGAGAGCTGGTAAAACAATATCTTTTAAGCTTTTCCAATAATAAAGATATGGTAGAAAAAATGATGGGCGGAATTAGAAAGGAAGAGATAGATTCAAAGACAAAATCCTCCTTATCTGATATCATAGGATCAAATTATCCCTTTATAATAGATCCAATGCCAAATCTTTATTTCACAAGGGACCCCTTTGCCACCATAGGTAGTGGAATTTCTTTAAATCATATGAAAACTATCACTAGAAATAGGGAAACATTGTTTGCTAAATATATATTTAATTATCATGACGACTTTAAAAATGCTACCATTCCCCTTTGGTATAACAGGGAAGAACATACCTCCATGGAAGGGGGAGATCAGCTTATACTTAGTGATGGGGTTATTGCCGTTGGGGTATCTGAAAGAACGGAGGCGGCATCTGTGGAAAAATTGGCTAGAAGGATATTTGAGAAGGATGAAAGCTTTGAGGTGGTTCTAGCCTTTGATATACCTAAAAAGAGAGCATTTATGCATCTGGATACAGTATTTACCATGGTGGATTATGATAAATTCACTATTCATCCTGGCATAGAAGCTCCCCTTACAGTTTATTCATTGAGGAGAGGAAAAAATCCTAAGAACTTGATAATAGAGGAGGAAACCATGGAGCTAAGGGATATTCTTAAGAAATATCTTGAGCTTGATGATGTAAAGCTGATTCGCTGTGGAAATGGCAATAGAATAGACGCAGCTAGGGAACAGTGGAATGACGGATCAAATACCCTCGCAATTTCACCTGGAGAGGTGATAGTGTATTCTAGAAATCATGTTACAAATAGACTTTTAGAGGAGCAGGGCGTAAAATTGCACATTATGCCATCCTCGGAACTATCACGAGGTCGTGGAGGCCCAAGGTGCATGAGCATGCCCCTTTTTAGAGAAAACCTGTAAATATATATTAAAAGAAGTAGATAATTAGATTTATCTACTTCTTTTTTTTCTTTAATTAGCATATATATGATATACATGACCAAGTTCTACTTATCTTTAATAAATAACTGCAAGCAAAAACCTTAAAACTTTGAAATTAGGGACATTCAAAAATGAATAAGCCATCTTACTCGTCCCTTGAATTATTCCGTAACTTGACGTGGTTATTTTTCTCATATGTCTTAAGAACTTTTTTGTCATATTTTTGTGTCCATAAAATATTAATATAGTAGGAATTCTATAGTAAATTGTAAGGGGGATGGGATTAAATGTCCGTAGGGTTAATTAAGGAAATGCTTAAATTAGATAGAATGGTTGGTTCTGAAAATGTTCAAGCACTTGTGGAAAGTGATATAGTTGTTCCTGATTCTAAGCCAGATATCCATAATATTTTATCAGCAGAGGGTAACGTAAATATAAGCGATAGGGAAATAATGCAGGGCAAAATCGTAGTTCAAGGTACAGTGAGTTATAAAATACTATATACTTCAGATGATCAAGATAAGCTTCTATACAGTATGAAGGCATCCAATGGATTTACTCAAAATATTGAAATGGACAATATAGATGGGATGATGGAGCCTGAGGTTAATTACAATATAGAACATATGGATTTCGGTATAATGAATGAAAGGAAGATATCAGCACAAACGGTTTTAAATTTAACTGGTAAGGTATTTAAAACTGAAGAAGTTGACATTGTAAAGGAAGTTGAGGGTGTAGAAGATATTCAAGCATTAAAGGATACCGTGACATATGATAATTCAATTGGAAACAATTCATCCCAAACTGTTTTAAGGGAGAACTTTGAATTGGGAGAAGACGATGCAGAGATTACAGAGGTACTACAGGTAAATGGCAATGCTGTAATTAATGAGAAAAAGGTAACGGATAATAAGGTAATAATAGGTGGAAATGTTAATGTAAATATGCTTTATGCTACGGATGAACCAAGGAACCCAGTACATGAGCTAAAGCATGAGATACCATTTACCCATTTTGTTGAGGTTCCAAAGGCTGAAAATGATATGGATTGTAGGGTGGATGTAAATATAGATGAAGTTTATACAGATGTAAAGAAAAATATAAATGAAGAAAACAAGGTTTATGATGTGGAGGTTGTTTTAAAGGCAAATGTTAAGGTTTACAAAAAGGTTGAAAAGGAAGTCTTACTGGATGCTTATTCTCCAACAAGAAAGTTGAATATACAAACAAATGACTTCAAGTTTATGAAAAATATTGGAAGTAATTCTTCCCATGCTGTTATAAAGGAGACCATAGACACACCAAATGACTATCCAAGTATATTTAAAGTATTTACAGTAAAGGCAAGACCAGTAGTAACGGATTATAGGATGATAGAAAATAAAAATATCATAGAGGGATTTATAGATACAAATGTTTTATATATGGCTGATACGGAGGAAATGCAGGTACAATCATTTAATCAAGAGGTTCCATTTAGACACTATGTAGAGGTCGAGGGTATGAATGAAGATATGGAAGCCGATGTGAAGCTAGATATACAAGACGTTGATTTTACTGCCATAAACTCAAAACAAATTGAAGCCAAATTTAGCTTGAATGCCCATAGCGAAGTAAATAAAGAATATGAAATGAATGTATTGATTAATATTGAAGATTTAGGAGAAGTAGATGATGATGACAACAAAGCCAGTATAACAATTTATTTTGTTCAAGAAGGGGATAATCTATGGGATATAGCTAAAAGATACAATACAACTGTAAATGAAATTTTACAGACCAATGAGATCACAGATTCCGAGGAAGTTAAGGCAGGAAATAAAATAATAATTCAGAAAAACTATGAATATAAGTTTTAGATTAGGAAATTTTATAGCTCTTACTTGGATAAGTTGCATAATACATCTGGTATGGCCTCGGAGATTTTAAAGTCATATATAGTAGATGACTTTCATAGAACATAATTATTCAATTTCCTCAGATAATAAAAAATGAAAGTTTTTGGTTAAAATATATCATAAAAAACATAAATTATAAAAAATCCGTAGTCGACTACGGATTTTTTGTTTATAATAGTAAGTGTGCAAGAAAAATTGTATTCAGTATATTGTATTTCTAAATACACAAGCCTTTATAACTGGTCTTCATTGGAAAAGAGGTGCATGGTATGTATGACATTAATTTAAAGGCACCGGCAAAGATAAATTTGTCACTAGATGTATTAAATAAAAGAGAAGATGGCTATCATAATGTTAAAATGGTGATGCAGCAAATAACTTTGTATGATGAAATATTTATGAGAAAAATTGAAAAAGGCATTACATTAACCACCGATTGTGGTTTTTTACCTACTGATATATCGAATATTGCTTATAAAGCAGCCGATTCCATGTTCGAAAAATACAATATAAATAGTGGAATCCATATAGATATTAAAAAGAATATTCCTATCGCAGCAGGTTTAGCCGGAGGAAGTAGTGATGCAGCTAGTGTTATAAAGGGAATAAATAGTTTGTTTGATCTAAACCTTTCTATAGAAGAAATGATGGAGATAGGAACTCCAATTGGTGCAGATGTTCCATTTTGCATATTAGGTGATGGAGCCCTTGCGGAAGGTATAGGAGAAAAGCTTAGTCCTATTAAAGGGCTAAGAAGCGGTTGGATAGTTTTATCAAAACCCAATATATGTGTATCTACTGCAGAAGCATATTCAAATTTAAATTTAGATCATATCGAAGATAGGCCGAATACAGATCTGCTATTAAAGTCCCTTGAAATAGATAATTTGTACAATATAGCTAATAATCTAAACAATGTTTTTGAAGTAGGGATATTTAAAAAGCATCCTATAGTAAAAATAATCAAAGAAAAAATGCTTGAATATGGGGCACTAGGTAGTTTGATGAGTGGCAGTGGACCAAGTGTATATGGAATTTTTAAAGATTATAATAAGGCAAAATCAGCATATGAAAAATTGAGACTTTTATATAATCAAACTTTTTTAGTTAGGTCTTATAACGGGAGGCAGTAAAATGACGGAATCAAAATCTAATAAATTAGAGATTAGTAATTATAAACCCTTAAGAGAAATTGTATTTGAATACCTAAGGAATTCTATTTTAAGTGGAGAATTAGAACCTGGAGAAAGACTTATGGAATTACAGCTTGCACAGCAACTTGGGGTTAGTCGAACACCTATTAGGGAAGCCATAAGAAAGCTTGAGTTAGAGGGCTTTGTGGAAATGCTCCCTAGAAAGGGTGCCTATGTAGCCGATGTATCAATTAAGGATATCTTAGATGTATTGGAGGTTAGGATGTTTCTTGAGGGATTAGCTACAAACTTAGCTGCTGAGAGAATGACTGACGAAGAAATAGAAGAGTTAAAGGTTATATTACAAAAGTTTGAAGATGAAATAGAAACTATGGAAAAACAGGAAATGATTAAACTGGATAATAAATTCCATGATACCATAATTAAAGGGTCTAGGAATAATAAACTTATGCAGATAGTTCAGGGATTACAAGAGCAATTTCAAAGGTTTAGAGTGATTTATTTTAATGAATACAGCGAACATCAAGATTTGATTAAATATCATAGGGCCATAGTTAAAGCGATTGCCGACAGGGATTCAAAAAAAGCCCAGGAGTATGCTCAAACCCACGTTGAGATGATAGAGGAATCAATAATAAAGTGGAAAAAGAAAAATGAAAAGTGATATATAAGATAACAAAAAAATAATCCAAAGGACAGTATGCTTTTGGGTTATAAGTTTAAAGTTTTTATAATTAGGGGGAAAGGCTTAGGCCTTTCTCAGGCTGCTTAACAAACCCGAATTTCTTCGTTGTTGCTTCAAGCAAGAACCCTTACGTATGTCTATATACGCTTCGGTCTCTCGCTTTCAGCACGCCTCGAACTTCAGTTTGTTAAGCAGCCTGCCATCTGGTTGACTTTGTCAACAATCTGGGAAAGGCTTAGGCCTTTCTTTATTTTTTTGTTTAAAAGAATGATCTTGAGTCCTAGAACTTTTCACTTAGAACTTAGAATATCCATGTATATCCTAATACAATTTTGCAAACTCTAAGTAAAGGAAATTTTCGTAAAGGAAGTGACTTAATGTCAATAGAACCTGAAAAAATTAAAAGCTTGGCTACTATGTATCTTCTATTGATGATAATAGGAGTTTCAATTTTTTCTATTTTTATAGATTCTAAGGCCCTAAGGAAGAAGAAGTTAAAAAAAGAAGCAAAAGCCTGTAGGTTTATTGGATACGTATATTTGATTGGGGGAGTCACTTTTTTTGTGGTAATGAAATATGTTCTTTAAAAAAGTATAGCCCATAGGCTATGTTTGGAGGTATTATATGGATTTTTATGAAAAGCTCTTCAAGCCTAAGGAAGATATTCAAAACAAAATAAATATAACCAAGAGTTTGGAAGAAAATCTAAAAGCCATAAAAGGGATGTTAAATAATTGCGATGACGTAGTATATAGAGAATTTAACGTTGGAAAAAATCAGAGGCTAAAATTTGCCACTGTATATGCAGAAGGACTTGCAGATAAGGTTATAGTAAATGAATATGTTTTAAAAAATCTTATGATGCTTGCAAGAATAACCGAGCCAGAAGTAAATACTATAAGGGAAAAGGTCTATGACCTTATAAAGGATGGCGTACTATCGGTATCGGATTTAAAGGAAGTAGATAATCTAAATCATGTTGTAGATAATATATTGACGGGGGAAACAGTTCTTTTAATTGATAAATGGGATAAGGCTATAGTTATCGCTTCAAAGGGATGGCCTATGAGGGGAATATCTGAGCCACAATCCGATGTGGTGATAAGAGGTTCTCGTGAAGGCTTTACAGAGACTTTGAGGGTTAATACTGCATTAGTTAGAAGGAGAATCCGGGACCCAAAATTTAAGATAAAGCAGATGCAGATTGGGGAGAGATCAAAAACCGATGTTGCAGTACTATTTATAGATGGATTGGTTAACCAAGATATATTACAAACCGTGGTCTATAGGTTAAAAGCAATTGAAATAGACAGCATTATGGAAAGTGGGTATATAGAACAGCTCATAGAGGATAATTGGAGGTCTCCATTCCCCCAGATTCAAGGGACTGAAAGGCCAGAAAAGGTGGCAGCCAGCCTTTATGAAGGAAAAGTTGCCATTATCATCGATAATACCCCTTTCTCATTAATAGTACCTACTACATTTAACACCTTGCTTCAAGCTTCGGAGGATTATAATGAAAGATTCCTAATTTCAAGTGCCATAAGAATACTTAGATATCTGGCCATGGTTGTATCGATTTCACTGCCTGCATTATACATTGCCATGCTCTCTTACCATCCGGGTATGATTCCAACGGAGCTGGCCCTTTATATAGCAGGAAATCGGGATGGAGTACCCTTTCCAGCCGTGATAGAAGCCTTTATCATGGAAGCCGCCCTGGAGCTGCTCAGGGAGGCGGGAATAAGACTACCTGGGCCCATAGGATCTACCATAGGTATAGTGGGGGGCTTAGTCCTTGGTCAAGCCGCCGTTGATGCAGGGATAGTTAGTTCTTTGATGGTTATAGTCGTTGCAATAACTGCCATTGCCGCTTACTCTATTCCTAATTACAGCTTTGGTATTTCATTTAGACTATTAAGATTTACATATATGGTGGCAGCAGGCTTTTTGGGACTTTATGGAGTGATGCTCGGAATTTTAATCACACTTATCCATCTATGTAATTTAAAGAGTTTTGGGGTACCATACTTGTCTCCATTTGTATATAACATGTCTATAAAGGATTTAAAGGATACCTTTATAAGGGCACCTTTACACAAAATGAAGCGTAGACCTGAATACATAGCCAAAAACGATAAAGATAAGCTTGTAAATCACTTTAGTAGAGATTATTTAAAGAAGGGTGAAGATGATAGTGGATAGAAATAATGATGCCATTATGAGCAATCAACTATATTCTATTTTAGTAACTAGTATAATAGGAATAGGAATTTTGTCATTACCTAGGGCTCTTGCCACAAAGGCTGGACCAGATAGCCTTATCGTATTACTTATAGGGAGCATAGCATTTTTGATTATAGCACTATTGATGGAAAAACTAGTGATGAAGTTTCCTCGAAAAACTATGATTGAGATTAGTGATTCCATTCTCTTCAAACCCATGGGTCTGATAATTGGGTTTATATATTTTATGTATATGTTCCTAATCACAGCATTAGAAGTTAGGGCATTTGCTGAAATAACTAAGAATTTTCTATTATTAAATACACCTATCGAAGTGATAATCATAACCTTTTTAGTTTCGGTAGCCTATTTAGTTAGAAGCGGGATTGAATCAATAGCTAGACTCTCGGTGATAGTACTTCCATTATCCATATTTCCCGCTATAATCGTAATGCTCGTATCTATACGTGATTTAGATTTCACATATTTTTTACCTATACTGAGAACACCACTGCCAGATCTAATGAATGCTATACCACAGGTGTTTTTTAGTTTTTTAGGTTTTGAATTTATTTTGTATCTAGGTTTTTTTGTAAAGGATACAAAGAATTTAAAGAAAACAGCCGTATCTACCATAGGCTTCATTTCCATAGTATACTTTATCTTTACTGCAGTAACCATCGCAAGATTTGGCATTGCAGAAAATAAAAGTCTTATTTGGCCCGTAGTGACGCTTTTCAAGAGTGTCGATTTACCAGGTACTTTACTTGAGAATGTAGAGGTCGTGATAATGTCTACATGGCTTCTATCCGTATTTATGACTGTATGTGTAGCCTATTATGGAGCAACATTTCTTCTTAGCAGAATAGTTAAATCTAGGGAACACAATTATTTGGCTTTGTTCTTACTGCCTTTAATATACATGCTGTCGTTAATACCTGAAAACATTGTTCAAGTAGGTGATTATTTAGACCAGTATGCAAATAACTTTGGAATGATAGTAGGTTTTATCATACCTGTTTTCTTATTTTTGGTCAGCTTTTTCAGAAGGAAGCCTAAAAAGGGGAGGAAGAAAAATGCCTAGGATAAAGCTATATTTATTTATAGGGGCTATTCCTATTCTTTTATTAAGTGGTTGTTGGGATAAGGTTGAAATAGATGAGAGAGCTTTTATTACTGCCATAGGTTATGATATGTATGAGGGAAGAGATAGGGAAAAGGAAGAAAAATTAGAAAAAGAAACCCAAGAGCAGTCCATAGAAAGATACGTCAGAACAGTTACCTATCCAAATGTATCGGTTATAGCGGGAAAAGGAGAAGGAGATCCCTTTTTTATATATACTACTACCTGCGTAAGCTGGGCCGATGGTAGGCAGCAGGTAGCCCTAAGGGATAATAAGAATTTCTATGTATACCATTTAAAGACTGTAATATTTAGCGAAGAAGTGGCAAAGGATGAGAAGCTTTTTAGAGAGATGTTCGATACCTTTCAAAGAAGTGTTTTCTTAAATAGAAAGCTATATTTCTTTATAACCCCGGATAAGGCAAAGGATGTACTTAATACCGATACGGGAAAGAATATGGATGTAGGACTGTATATTGAGGAATTAATGGATAAGGAAATAAAACCCACTAGAATGTCTAGAAGTGATCTTGGAACTATAGTTATTGATCTTATGGAAAGCAATGCCGCCTTAGCACCCCGTATTATAAAATCCAAGGATGGTTTGAAGGTGAGTGGTGCCGCTATACTGAAGGACAATAAAATGATAGGGATGTTGGGAGAACTAGAAACTAGGGATGCGTTGGTTCTAAAAGGAGATATTAAAAGTGCTGATTATACATTTAAAGTAGATGACAAGTTCATAGCAGTGAATCAAACTTCTCTAAAGTCAAAAATGAAAGCCTACGAGGATAAGGATGGAAAAATAAATGTAGATTTTAAAATTACAGCCGAGGGAGATATTATTCAGCATTACTTTGATACCCCTAATGAGCCCTTTGATGATAAATATATAAATAAGGTAAATAAGAAACTTAATGAACTACTCTCAAAGGAGCTGGAAGACCTGTTTAAGAAGGTTCAAAGGGACTTTGAGGCAGATATTTTCAAAGTGGGAGAAAATTTAAGAAAATTTGAACCGGATACATGGGAAAAAATTAAGAATAATTGGGAAGAAGTCTATCCAAAGGTAAAGGTTAATGTAGATTACAAAATGAATATTAGAAGAGTTGGGATAGAAGGATAATTTAGGCTAAGGCATATTCAAAAAATAAACTAGTCATCTTACTCGTTCTTTTGATTCTTTTCGTCGTTACTGGGTCACTTACATACAGTGAGTATGCGCGTGACCCAGTGCCTAGAAAATAATCAAAATTACTTCGTAACCTGACTAGTTTATTTTTTCATATGCCTAGAAAGATACTTTTCACATTATCCAGTATAAAAATTCCCCTTTTTGCTAATACTTTTAATGAAAATAATATTATAGCAAACGGGGGAATTATTATGAAGAATAAAAAAATCTATATTGTTGGAACCATAGTTTTTGCACTTATAGCTTCTGTTATATCTATTTATACCATTGATGTATACAAAAATAGGGAAAGCTTTAAAGAAAACCTAATAAGATTTCATGTCATAGCAAATAGTGATGCGTCCTTCGATCAAGCCCTTAAGCTAAAGGTGAGGGATAAGGTTTTAAAGGAAATGAGTAGCAAATTTGATACCAGGGATATAAATGAAGCCAAGGAAATTTTAACAGATAACTTAGATTATATTGAAGAAATAGCAATGGAAGAGATAAAGAAAAATGGTTTTGATTATCCTGTGAAGATAGCATTGGAGGAACATGATTTTCCAACAAAAAACTATGGTAATATAACCTTGCCAGCTGGAAATTATCAAGCTTTAAGGGTGGTTATTGGAGATGGACAAGGGAAAAACTGGTGGTGTGTTCTATTCCCACCCCTATGCTTTATTGATGTGAAAAATGGTTTAACCGATGATAAAACAAAGAATGAATTAAAAACAGTATTGTCAGAAGATGAGTATAATATGATAAGTGCTGCGGCTTCACAAGAAGGAGAACTACCTATAAAGCTAAAATTTAAGGTGGTAGAGATATTAGAAAAATCAAAATGGAAGTTAAGTAAAATTGTATGGAATAAGAAATAAGTAGACTGAATACAAGTTCTAAGGGCTAAGTTACAACTTCAAATCTAGAAAATCTAGGGTCAGACTTTTATAATTTTATAAAAGCCTGACCCTTTTTGGTGATTTTTTACCTGCAACTTGGAACATATACCTTGCAACTTGCAACTAAATGAATAAACCCATTTGCTAATACAAAAAATAAACCTGAATCTAAAAAATGGGAGGAGGCAAAATCTTGAAAAAGATCACCGCCGTAGTGTGCGGAATTTTGATAGCTGTATTTAGTATTTCAATCTTTGCTATGGATATTTACTTTAGCAGAGCCTTGGCACAGGAAACTCTTTACTGGGGATCGAGGGGAAATGAAGTTAAGCTTCTTCAACAAACCCTTAAAAAATGGGGATATTATGATGGCCCTGTGGATGCAGTTTATGGAGGAGGAACATTTACAGCCGTTAAGGAGTTTCAAAGAAAAAATGGTTTATCAGTAGATGGTGTTGTGGGAGCCCAAACGGCAAAGGCCTTGGGGCTGAAAATCGGTGACAATAAGCCTAGTGGTAGTGGTGGAGGTAGTAAATATACATCCGGTAATAAAGGGGTGTCTAGAAATGAAGATGTAAGTTTAATGGCGAAGGCGATTACTGGAGAAGCCAGAGGGGAGCCTTATAAGGGACAGGTTGCAGTTGGGGCAGTAATATTGAATAGGGTTAAGAGTCCCACATTCCCAAATACAATAGCAGGGGTAATATATCAACCCGGGGCTTTTACCGCAGTTTCAGATGGACAGATAAATATGGCACCTGTAGAAAGCTGTTCAAAGGCAGCTAGGGATGCCATGAATGGATGGGATCCTACCTATGGTGCCCTCTATTATTGGAATCCTGCAACCGCAACGAGTAAATGGATATGGAGTCGTAAAGTAAGGGTAAAGATAGGGAAACATTGGTTTGGAGACTAGTAGGAGGGAGGTAGTAGAATGAAAAGAAGAAATATCACTGTTGTCGTATTGGTCATAGCACTGGTTATATCAGGGCTTTGGGGATTCTGGCAGTTTAGGGATAAAAAACAGTACTATACATTTTTAGACAATCAATTCCAAAGAATGTTTTATGATTTGATTGGTAGCGTTGAAACCATTTCTACGGATATATCAAAGCTCTTGGTTTCCTCCCAGAAAAAAGAAAATGTAGTTCTTTATTCAAATATCCTAATGAATGCATACAATGCACAGGATAACCTGGCACAGCTGCCAATTAAACATGGAGAAGTAAATAAAATAGAGAAATTCTTAAATCAAGTTGGTGATTATACCTTTGCTTTGTCTAGGAAAAATCTTAATGGAGATCAATTAACTGAAAAGGATATAGAAAATCTAGAAAAGCTTCAAGGTTATGCAGTGGAACTGGGAAAAGATTTACATAATCTTCATGATAAAGCTTTAAAGGGTAGTGTATGGAAGGGTGAACTTAGACGTAAGGGGACAGAAAAACTCAACAAAGAGGCGAAAAAGAAGAGTGAGATACAAGTAAAGCTAGTAAAGTTTCAAGAACGAATGATAGAGTACCCCGAGCTTATATATGATGGGCCTTTTTCAGAACATGCTATTCAAGGAATGAAACCCAGATTAAAGGGTAAGAACATAAGTGAAGAAGAGGCAAGAAAAAAAGCAGTAGAGTTTGTGGGTGGAGGAAGTGTAGAAAAAACTAGCAAGAGTGAAGAAAATGATAGTAAGATAAGTACCTACAGCTTTACATTAAAACCTCAAAATAAGGAAGGCGGCAAGCAAAATCCAATCTATATTGACATAAGCAAGATGAGTGGGCAGACAGTACTGATGTTGAACAATAGAAAAATAGAAAAATCCAATATATCCGGGCCACAGGCGGTGAAAATGGCTTCAAAGTTTTTAGAAGAAAAGGGATTTAAGAATATGAAACCCACATTCAACCTAAAGACGGATAATGTATTAGTGATTAATTATGTACATATGCAGGATGATATTATTATGTATCCCGACTTGATAAAGGTTAAGGTTGCCCTTGATAATGGTACAATCGTTGGATTTGATTCAACAAAATATCTTACATCAAATTATAAGAGGAATATCCAAAGGCCTAAATTAACTCCCCAGGAAGCCAGGGAAAAGGTTAGTGTCAGAGTCGAAACCGTAGAAAAACCAAGGCTTTGTTATATACCAACACCCTATTTAAAGGAAATTTTCTGTTATGAATTTGAAGTCAAGTATAAAGGAGATACCTTCTTTGTATATATAAATGCTAGAACTGGAGTGGAAGAAAAAATACTTAAACTTATAAAGAGGGAAAATGGAATATTGATGATTTAAGGGATTCGAGGCATAGACCTCGAATCAGGCCGCCTAAAAACCCGAATTTCTTCGTTGTTGTTGAAACCCAGAACCCTTACGTATGTCCATATACGCTGCGGCCTCTGGGTTTCAACACGCCTCGAACTTCAAATTTTTAGGCAGCCTGTCATCTTGTAGACTTTGTCTACAATCCGATTCGAGGCATACACCTCGAATCAGGCTGCCTAAAAACCCGAATTTCTTCGTTGTTGCTGAAACCCAGAACCCTTACGTATGTCTATATACGCTGCGGCCTCTGGGTTTCAACACGCCTTGAACTTCAAATTTTTAGGCAGCCTGTCATCTTGTAGACTTTGTCTACAATCTGATTCGATGCATAGACCTAGAATTTTTTTTCGTAGGAAAGAAAAACTTTGAATCAAACTTTTTTACATCTATATTTCAATAAAATATTGAATAATAAAATCAATAATTATAGAATAGGTATATATATAGGGTGGTTTTGAACTGTATGTGGATAATCTGTGATTAAGTATAGTCTTAATAAATTTGGAGGTAATTGGATGGATAACAAGATTAATGTAGGTGTGGTTTTTGGTGGTAAATCTGCTGAACATGAGGTTTCTCTTATGTCAGCCACATCCATAATAGAAGCTATAGATAAAGAGAAATACAACATAATTCCTATTGGTATAACAATGGAAGGCGGTTGGATGATATATAATGGCCCCGTAGAAAAGATAGAGAATGGTGAATGGGAAGGCATCTCAAATAAATTGCTTAGGGATAAGCCCAAAGAAAATGCTTTTTCAATTATTCCCATAGGAAAAAAGGAGTGTGAAGCCTCCAGTGAGATTCCCCATGAACTGGGAAATAAAATAGATGTTATTTTCCCAGTACTTCACGGCCCCTATGGTGAGGACGGAACTATACAAGGACTTTTAGAAATGGCTGATATTCCATATGTGGGGGCAGGAGTGTTATCATCGGCTTTATGTATGGATAAGGTATATGCGAAAAAAATATTTGAACTACAGGGTTTAAATGTTGTAGAATATTTTGTTGTATTGAGGCATAAGCTAAAAACCAATATAGATGATTATATTGCCCTAATAGAGGAAAAATTTGAATATCCCGTATTTATAAAACCGGCAAATATGGGTTCGAGTGTGGGTATATCGAAGGCTTATAATAGGGAAGCATTGATTGCAGGATTAAATGACGCAGCAAAACATGACAGGAAAATATTAGTTGAGAGAAGTATAAATTGTAGAGAAATGGAATGTGCAGTATTGGGTAATGATGACCCAAAGGCCTCTGTTGTGGGAGAAATTGTACCATCCCACGAGTTTTATGATTATGAGTCTAAATATTTTGATGATGGCAAATCAAAACTAATAATTCCTGGGAATATTCCAAAGAATATATCCGATGAAGTAAGAAAAATGGCCGTAATTGCATATCAAGCCTTAGAGTGTAGCGGATTATCAAGGGTGGATTTTTTCTTGGAAGGGGAAACCAATAGGGTATATATAAATGAAATAAATACAATGCCGGGATTCACAAAATACAGCATGTATCCCTTGCTATGGCAAGAAACGGGATTACCCTATGATGAGTTAATAGATAAGTTAATCCAGTTGGCATTAGAGAGGCATAAAGAGAAAAATTTAGATTAAAAGAAGGATTTAGATTGAGGGCTTGACTGGCTTCTTATATGAAGATATCTAGAAGTAATGGCAACAGGGCTTAAGCCTACTCAATCTTAAATTAGGAGGCTAAACATATGAAGAATGTAATGTTAAAGATAAAGGGAACACAAATGCCTACGGGTAGTGACGAAGACAATATAGAGCTTATAACCGAAGGTAAATTTTATGACAAGGACAATGCAAAGTATATAGTATATGAGGAGTCGGAATTATCCGGAATGGAGGGCTGTACCACTACCCTAAAGATTACAGGTAATAAGGTTGAAATGAAAAGATTTGGCAAGGCTACATCCCAACTAGTATTTGAAAAGGGGAAAAGATACGTAACCAATTATAGTACACCCTATGGTAATTTCAGGATGGAGATACTTACCAAAAAGCTTGAGCTAGGAATCAATGAAGATATAAAGGGCAGTATATCCCTGGAATATCAAATAAGCTTACAAGGGCTAGCCGAGGGTACTAATAAGCTGGATATAGAGATAATGTGAAAAAGTTCAAAGTTTTAAGTGGTAAGTTCTAAGATTAGAGTTGAATCTCTTAGGTTTTCAAAAGAACCTAAAGGCTTAGACCCTAACACTTTGAACTTAGAACTCACAACTTACAACTTACAACTGCCCCCGTGGCATAGGGAACGGAGGGATGAAAATCAAACAAAAACTACAAGGTATTTTGGTACAAGCCATAAAAGAAATAACAGATATATCTTTAAATTCAAAGGATGTAGCCATTAATATTCCAAAGAAAAAAGAACATGGTAATTTTTCTTCAAACATTGCCATGAAGCTGTCGGGAAGGGCAAATATGAATCCTAAGGAATTAGGAGAAAATATAAAAAAGTATCTTATGGCTAGAACTGATTTTATTAAGGATATTAGGCTCATGGGGCCGGGCTTCCTAAATTTCTATTTAAAAGAAGAAAGCTTTATAAAAGAAAATATCATGGGTGTAGAAAATGGAGATTTTAAAAATTTTAAGCTCAAAACTAAAAATAAAATTGTAAAGGTAGCCATAGTTCTAAATAAACTTGAGGATATATTTCGCCTTGAAAGTCTTAGGGCATTTATAAACATGTACTATTTGGGAAACATATATAGCTTTGCAGGATTTAAAGTTAGAAAGCTTGTTGTGGTAAAAAATTATGATGAAGATTTAAACATAAAGTACTTCATATCGAATTTTAAAGATATAGAAATAGTTTTAAATGAAGAGGAATTAAAGGACAGTATCACCCTTTGTTCTACCTTAGACCAAGGTATATTCAAAGGACTTGATGATAAAAGATTTATACTTGAAGATGTAAATATATATAAAAATGGATTAAAGCTGAAGGATGTTGCTTTAAGTGGCCTATTGCAGTGGATAGAACTCGATAGGATTAAATATACTCTTTGCAGTAAGGCAATAACTAGTGAAATGGATATAGAGCTGACCAAGGATAAATTGAGATATATTCAATATCCATATAGCAGGATAATGTCATTGATAAATATTTTTAAAGCCCAAGGAATGGATATAGATGAAGTAAAGGATTTTAACGAAGAACTTTTAACTAATCCCTTGGAATTAGAAATGATAAACAAAATATCAAGCTTTAAAGATACAATACTTAGTACCATAAGCCAAAATCAACCCTATAAACTCATAAAATACACAAATGAGCTATGCGATATTTTTTATAAAATAAATTCATCTACACTATATAGAAAATTAAGTAAAGAAAGATTAGTAGCCTTACTAAGGTTATTTAATGTTTTTAAAATAGTTTTAAAGGAAATATTAGATATATTGGAATTACCCGCTTATGAGAAGATGTAAGAGTTACAAGCTGTAAGGGGTCATGATCTTATTAGTAGTTCCAAGGGTATAGTTGAATCTCTCAAGTCTCTAAAGACATAAAAGCATGACCCCAATACTTGGAACATGGAACTGGCAACTAAAAAAGCCTCGTCAGACGCCTTTGTTTTAATCTTAGTGACGAAAATTAGGCACTATCAGCCGAAAAATCAGCATATGTAGGAGGGATGTTTATGGATAATCTATTAAGGGGAAAAAATGTTGATATAATTTTAGATTATGTCAGCGATGGAATTCAGGTTATAGATAGGAAGGGGAAGATAGTCTATTGTAACAGGATGGCTGCTATTTTGGATGATATCAATAGGGAGGATGTAATTGGAAAGCATGTATTCAATATCTATCCATCCCTTGAGGAACAGACCAGCACCCTTTTTCGTGTTCTTAGGGTCGGAATTCCTATATATAACGTAGAACAAAGCTTTACCAACTATAAGGGAAAGAAGATTACTACTATAAACTCAACTTTGCCCATAAAGCTGAATGGCAAGGTCGTTGGAGCCATAGAAATATCAAGGAACATAACGGATGTGAAGGTTTTATCTGAAAAGGTTATAGATCTACAAAATAAGATATATGGTGGTAGGGGTAATGAAGGTGTGAAGGATGATGAGGTAGGATTTTCCTTTGAGGACATAGTCGGTAATAGCAAAGAACTTCTAAGGATAAAATCCATAGCTGCTAAGGCGGCGGTCACCATGTCACCTATACTTGTCTATGGAGATACGGGGACAGGTAAAGAGCTTTTAGTACAGGCTATACACAATGCAGGGGGAAGAAAGAATAAATCCTTTGTTGCTCAGAACTGTGCCGCATTACCATCAAATCTTCTTGAAGGCATATTATTTGGAACCGTTAAAGGAAGCTTTACCGATGCTGCGGATAGACCGGGACTATTTGAACTTGCCCACGGGGGAACATTGTTTTTGGATGAAATCAACTCAATGCCACTCCAGCTTCAAGCCAAGCTCCTAAGAGTCCTACAGGATGGAAGAATCAGAAGGCTTGGAGATATAAAAACCACCAAGGTGGATGTTAGAGTTATTGCGGCAACAAATCTTGCACCGGAAATAGCCCTTGAGAAGGGCTTGCTCAGGAAGGACCTATACTATAGGATCAATGCAATCACCATAGGAATACCAGATTTGAAGGATAGAAAGGAAGATATCCCTCTTTTAACTGAGCATTTCATAAAAAAGTATAACAAAATATTATATAGAAATATAAAGGGAATCTCTGGAGAGGTAGCATCTATATTTCAAAGCTACAACTGGCCCGGCAATATAAGGGAGCTGGAGCATGTCATTGAAGGAGCCATGAATATCATAGATGAAGATACGATAACCATGGACTATCTGCCAAAAAAACTAATAGAATTTTATGAGGAAATGAGTATAAATGCTGTGACGGAAGACCTTCCCTTAAAGGATGCCCTAGAAAATCTTGAAAGAAAAATGATAAAAAATGCCCTCAAAGCCACCGAAAATAACATAAGTCAAGCAGCAGCCCTTCTAGATATACCTAGACAAACACTTCAGTATAAGATAAAGAAATATAGTTAACACAAGGGGACGGTTCTTCTGTGTCGTTTTTCAAAACGACACAGAAGAACCGTCCCCTTGTGTTAAAAGCATCTGACAATGTTTTTTCTTATGCCTAAAATTCGGCACTTGTTCTAAAATGTCAATTCAATTTACAATCCTATGAATTTTTGAAAAATTAATAAAAGCTAGAAAATAACAGCAGTAAACAGTATTTTTGATTGTCCGACTAAAACCCAAGCATATTTGGCATAATATTTGCGATAAGTAATGATAAAATCTAATATAAAACGTTTATTTCAAAAAAATTATCGATGGGGGTATGAAAAGATGAAAAAAGGATGTAAGTTTGGAACACACAGGGTAATTGAACCAAAGGGTACATTGCCACAACCAGCATGGAAAATAGACAACGATATGGAAATCTACGACAATGAGATATTGATTAACGTACAGACTCTCAATATCGATTCTGCGAGCTTTACTCAAATCAAGGAAAAGGCAGAGGGAAAAGAAGAAAAAATCAAGGAAGTAATGTTGGACATAGTAGGGCAAAGAGGAAAACATCATAATCCTGTAACTGGTTCCGGCGGTATGCTTATAGGTACTATTGAAAAAATTGGACCAGCTTTAGATGGAAAAACTGATCTCAAAGTAGGAGATAAGATTGCTACCTTGGTTTCTTTATCCCTTACACCCCTTAGAATTGATAGCATCAAAGAAGTAAGAAAGGATATAGACCAAGTAGATATAGAGGGTAAGGCCATTCTATTTGAAAGCGGTATCTATGCTGTAATACCAGATGATATGCCAGAAAATCTTGCATTATCCGTATTGGATGTTGCTGGAGCCCCTGCTCAAACTGCCAAACTAGTGAAGCCTGGAGATACAGTCCTTGTAATTGGTGGAACTGGGAAATCAGGTATGCTGTGTCTTTACGAAGCTAAGAAAAGAGCAGGAATAACTGGAAAGGTTATTTGTCTTGGACGTAGTGAAAGAAGCTTAGAAAAAGTTAGAAAAGCAGGTCTTGCAGATGAATATATAATAGCTGATGCAACTAAGGCGGTAGAGGTTATGGAAAAGGTGGGTGAAGTTACGGATGGACAGATGGCCGATGTAACTATCAACTGTGTAAATATTCCAAATACTGAAATGTCAAGTATACTAGCTACTAAAGACGACGGACTTATATATTTCTTTAGTATGGCAACTAGCTTTACTAAGGCTGCCCTTGGAGCAGAAGGCGTAGGAATGGATACAACAATGATAATAGGAAACGGCTACACAAAAGGACACGCAAAAATATCCCTTGAAATAATGAGAGAAAGTAAAGTGCTTAGAGATTTATATGAAGAGCTTTATGCGTAAAAGAGAGTGCCAGGTTCTAAGTGGTAGGTTCTAAGCTTATGGTCAGAGCGACGTCATGGAGACGGTCCGAGGGTCTCACTGGCGTAGCCAGTGACCAACGGGAAGACGATGGAACTGTCCCCGTGTCAAATGGGAAATTGTGATTTTTTCAGCTATCTCGATGGATCCAAATATCATACTACCCAAGTGCAGTCCAAAAGATTTGACCCTAACACTTTGAACTTTGAGCTAACAACTAACACAATAGGTTTGACCCTAATACTTAATATATGGGAGCGTGGAGATTGATGAGACATTATTCAGAAATTGAATTGTGGAAAAATGTTACTGATGAGCAGTGGAATGATTGGCATTGGCAGGTTAGAAACCGTATTTCAAAGGTGGAAGACCTAAAGAAGGTTATTAATATCACACCGGAAGAAGAAGAGGGGATACATAATGCCCTTAAAACATTGAGAATGGGAATTACGCCCTACTATGCACTTCTAATGGATAAGGATGATCCCCATTGTCCAGTAAGAATGCAGGCAGTGCCAACATTATATGAAACATATATAAGTGACGCTGACCTAGATGATCCATTACATGAAGACACTGATTCACCTGTTCCTGGTCTTACCCATAGATATCCCGATAGAGTGTTGTTTCTCATAACAGATATGTGTTCCATGTATTGTAGACACTGTACTAGAAGAAGATTTGCCGGTCAAAAAGATGATGAAAGCCCATTAAACAACATAGACAAGGCCATAGAATATATAAGAAATACTCCAGTGGTTAGAGATGTATTACTATCAGGTGGAGACTGTTTATTGGTATCCGATGAAAGATTAGAATATATCATCAAAAAACTTAGGGAAATACCCCATGTTGAGGTCATAAGACTGGGAACAAGGACTCCCGTGGTTCTTCCACAAAGAATCACACCTAAACTTGTGGAAATGCTTAAAAAATATCATCCCATTTGGTTAAATATGCACTTTAATCACTCAAAGGAAGTAACCCCAGAGGCAGAAAAGGCTTGCGAATTGTTGGCAAATGCGGGTATTCCCCTAGGTAATCAATCGGTTCTATTAAGGGGAATAAATGATTGTGTTCATGTAATGAAAAAGCTTATGCATGATCTAGTTAAAATGAGAGTAAGACCCTATTATATATATCAATGTGATCTATCGGCGGGAATAGAACACTTTAGAACTCCGGTCTCAAAGGGAATAGAAATAATAGAAGGATTAAGGGGACACACATCGGGATATGCAGTACCAACCTTTGTTGTGGATGCTCCCGGTGGCGGTGGTAAAATACCAGTAATGCCGAATTATTTAATCTCCCAATCACCGGATAAGGTTATACTTAGAAACTACGAAGGCGTTATCACAACATATACTGAACCAAAGGGATACAAAGAAGAGTGTACATGTCCTATATGCAAAGGAGAAAAAGAACAGAAAATCACAGGGGTAGCTGGCTTGCTTCAAGGGAATCAACTTGCTCTAGAACCATCAGACCTAGAAAGACGTAAAAGAGGACACCATGAGTAAAAAGTTCTA
This sequence comes from Maledivibacter sp., assembly GCA_025210375.1. NCBI lineage: Bacteria > Bacillati > Bacillota > Clostridia > Peptostreptococcales > Caminicellaceae > Maledivibacter > Maledivibacter sp. The sequence goes on from JAOASB010000052.1 coordinate 80,635, forward strand.
AGTTCTAAGTTACAAGTTCCAAGCTTAGGGTCGAATCTCTTGAGGCTCTGAAGACCCTAAATCTTACAACTACACATTGAGCGGCGCCATGGGGACGGTTCCAGCGTCTCGCTGGCATAGCCAGTGACCAACGGGAAGACGATGGAACCGTCCCTGTGGCAAAGCGGAAAATCATGTTACAACTTAGAACTTATCCCAAGGGGGCTTTGCAATGCAGCTGCTTGATTTAATAATAAATAAATACAAGATAATATCTGTAGTGGGAATGGCAAAAAATTCGGGTAAGACAGTTACCTTAAACGGTATCATTGAGGAAGCTATAGACAATGATATAAGGCTTGGAATTACATCGATAGGACGAGATGGAGAAAAACAGGATATAGTTACCTTTACTGAAAAACCACTTATTTATATAAGTAAGGGGACTATAATTGCAACTGCAGAGGAAATTTTTAAGGTGTGTGAGGCCAATCTTGAGATTCTTGAAATGACGGATTATAATACTTCCCTTGGTAGGGTAGTAATAGCTAGGGCTATTTCACCGGGGTATGTGCAGATAGCAGGGCCCTGTACAAATAGTGATATAAAAAAAGTAGCTGGGAGAATGTTAGTTTATGGGGTGGATGTGGCTATCGTTGATGGAGCTTTGGATAGAGTATCATCCGCCTCCCCCTCAATTACCGAGGCAACTATTTTAGCTACTGGAGCAGTTCTCAGCAGGGACATGAATAAAGTCATAGAAAAAACTGCCCATCAAGTAAAGCTATTTAGCTTAGATGCTAATGATGATGAAGAAGTAAATATTATAGCCCAAAGGGCATTTGAAGATAAAAGGATATATATAATCGATGATAAAAGAGATGTAGAGGTTTTAGATATAAAAACTGCACTGGGGGCAGGTAGAAAAATTGCTGGAGCTTTAAATGACAATTCCAAATATGTAATTATAAGCGGCTCCTTGGTAACAAAAACATTAAAGGACATCATTACATGCACCAAGCTTTTTAGAAATGTTACCTTCATAATAAAGGATGCAACAAAAATATTTATTGAATATAAGGATTGGCTTTACTTCAAGAAGGTTGGAGTTAATCTTAGGGTGATGGAAAAAATCAATATATTAGCTGTGACCATAAACCCATATTCTCCACTTGGCTACTATTTTTCACCCGAGGAGTTTATGGATAAAATGCAAGACATCTTAAATCCTGTCCCTGTACTAGATATGATGATGAAGGATGTAAGATAGGGGGAGGTGTGTAAATGTTTATATCGGAAGATACAGCAAAAAATCTGGACTTATATTTTATTTTTGACAATCTTAATGTATATACACCCTATGGAGAGACCCATAAAAAGGCAATGAAGCCCTATATGACCGAGGAAAAGAATGAACTTATAGAAGAGCTTGACAGGATAGAAAGGGTTGTAGACCTAATCCAAAGACAAAGATATGATTTCATAGAAATGAGAACCTACTTTAAGCATACCAAGGACCTTAGACTAACCTTTGAAAGGGTGACAAATGGAGAGGTATTAAGTACAACTGAGCTATTTGAAATAAAGATGTTTATAGGAATTATAAAAAAATTAGATGCTAACCTGCAAAAGCTCAAGTGGGATATTCCAAAGGAGGTAAGGCCTAGGGCTATATCCTATTTAGAAAGGCTATTTGACCCTAGTGAAACGGGAACCAATACCTTCTATATATATGATGATTATTCTAAAAAGCTTGCCTCCATAAGAAGAGAAATAAGGGATATGGAAAACAAAATTAGTAGGGAAAGAAAAAGCTTAAAGGAAAGGGTAGAAAAGGATTTAAATGTAAGGTTAAGATCAAACGGAGAAATTACAGTAAATAAGGATAATAAAGGGCTTATTGATAAATTTAAAGCATATGAATTCTTAACATATAGTGTGGAAACATATATGAATATAACTTTTAAGACAATAAGCACCTTGGATATAGATGATTTTGATAAAAAGCTCCAACAATTGAAGTTGATAGAGGAAGAAGAGGAATTTAGGGTTAGGGAGAAACTGAGTGAAGAAATTAATAACTATATGGATCAAATCGAGAAAAATATTACGGCCATAGGCAAACTGGATTTACTTGTTGCCAAGGGCTTTCATGCAGTTGGATTTAAGGCGGCAAAGCCTGAGATAGTTGATGAAAATATCATATATGTACTAAATGGGCGTAATATCAAGGTTGAACAAAATCTCAAAAAAGCTGGTAGAGAATTTACACCTATTAGCTTTAAGCTAAATAATGGGGTCACATGTATAACCGGTGCCAATATGGGAGGAAAAACTATTTCTTTAAAAACCATAGGACTTCTCCTCACAATGGCTCAATATGGAATGTTTGTGCCGGCGGAGAAGATGAAGCTGTCCCTTAAAAAATATGTGTTTTTTTCCATGGGAGATTTACAGTCCACGGATAAAGGACTCAGCACATTTGGGGGAGAGATATTAAAAATAAAGGAAGCAATTAAGGACTCTGACGAGGAAGGACTCATATTGATTGATGAATTAGCAAGGGGGACTAACCCAAAGGAGGGCTATGCAATCTCTAAGGCAATAATCAATCACTTGAAAAATAAGGAAACCATAACCATAATAACCACCCACTTTGATGGTCTTGCCGATGAAGAAAAAGTAAAACATCTTCAAGTACGAGGATTATCGGTGGAGGACTGGGATAAAATATCTAATAAAATACAGGAAGAAAAGGAGGGGGTAAGCTTACTCCATTACTACATGGATTATAGACTCACAGAAATAAAAGATGTAAAGGAAGTTCCAAAGGATGCCATAAACATATCAAGGCTTATGGGACTGGATGAAGAAATCCTAAGGGAGGCTGAAAAGATATTAGAAAACAGTTCTAAGTTTTAAGTGGTAAGTTCAAGTGGGACGACAGAACCATTGGTAAGGGTCCTATGGTTTGAAATAGATACGCATTTGTTACCACAAGAGCCGTACCCGCAGTCGGTGTTTAACCCAATAGATTCCACCCTAACACTTAGAACTTTGAACTTACAACTCAAAACATGGGGGTATGAAAACAATGCAAAGCAAATTAAATCTGGATAAGGAGCTGATTCAAAGGGCTCGAAGTTCTGCTGGAAGTATTGCCGAGGATATGCAGGGCTTTATTGACAAGCATACTACGGTAACCGTTGAAAGAACAATAGCAAGACTACTAGGGATAGATGGAATAGATGACATTGAAAAACCCCTTCCAAATGTTGTTGTAGATCACATCAAAGAAGGTGGTGGACTTTCAAGGGGAGTAAGCTATTGGCTAGGTAATGCCATAGTTAACACAAGTAAGACAGCTCAGGAGATCGCAGAAGAAATCAGTACGGGACAGCTGGATATTATGAAGCTGCCAGCCGCTGAGGAAGAAAAAATAAAGGAAGAAATCAATAAATTGGCAGTTAAAATGGTAAGTATCATCAAGGCAAATAGAGAAACAAGGGAAAACTTCATAAATGATATTGGGGAGGGGCCAAAGCCGTATCTTTATGTAATAGTTGCAACGGGGAATATATATGAAGATGTACTTCAAGCTCAAGCAGCAGCAAGGCAAGGAGCAGACATAATAGCGGTAATCAGGACAACTGCTCAAAGTCTTTTGGATTATGTACCCTACGGAGCGACCACCGAGGGCTTTGGGGGAACCTATGCGACCCAAGAGAACTTCAAGATAATGAGAAAGGCCTTAGATGAGGTTGGCAAAGAAGTAGGAAGATATATTAGACTTTGTAATTATTGTTCTGGACTATGTATGCCGGAGATAGCGGCTATGGGGGCCATAGAAAGACTTGATGTAATGCTCAATGATGCCCTATATGGAATACTTTTTAGAGATATAAACATGCAAAGAACCCTTGTGGATCAGTACTTTTCTAGGGTAATCAATGGCTTTGCAGGTATCATCATAAATACTGGAGAAGACAACTATCTGACTACTTCAGATGCGGTTGAAGAAGCCCATACGGTTTTAGCGTCACAATTTATCAACGAACAATTTGCTTTAAAAGCAGGGATACCCGAGGAACAAATGGGACTGGGTCATGCCTTTGAAATGAATCCCAATATAGAGAATGGCTTCCTTTTAGAGCTTGCCCAGGCACAAATGGCCAGGGAGATATTTCCTAATGCTCCTTTAAAATATATGCCTCCAACTAAATTTATGACAGGAAATATATTTAAAGGACATATCCAGGATGCCCTGTTCAATATGGTGGCTATCATGACGGGACAAAGCCTACAGCTTTTAGGGATGCTAACGGAGGCAATCCATACTCCCCTCCTTCACGATAGGGCTTTATCCATAGAAAATGCTAAATATATATTTGAGAATATGAGAAATCTTGGGGATGAAATTCAGTTCAAAAAAGACGGTATTATTCAAAGAAGAGCCGTAGAAGTACTTGAAAAAGCAGGGGCTATGCTTGAAGGAATTGAAAAGGAAGGCTTGTTTAATATAATAGAAGAAGGAAAATTTGCGGGAGTCAAGAGACCGTTTAATGGTGGAAAAGGCTTGGATGGTGTATTAGTTAAGGATGAAAAATACTTTAATCCATTTATTGACCTTATGCTAGGGGGGGCTAAATAATGGCTAATCAGAAAATTGATTTAACTAGAGTAAAACCCTATGGGGATACCTTAAACGATGGAATGATGCAGCTTAACTTCACATTGCCGATTCCTTCTGGCGTAGAAGCCGAAGAAGCGGCAAAACGTCTTTGCTTAAAAATGGGGCTTCAGGAACCAAGTGTTGTATATTCACAGGACCTTGGGGTGGGTTATACGATGTTTGTGGTATATGGTAAATGCCAGCATACCGTGGATTATGCAAATATTGAAGTCCCTAAGGTGGACGTAGATGTAATGGATAAGTATGCCGTTGAAGCATTTATAAAGGAAAACATAAAACGAGATGTAGTTATAGTTGGAGCATGTACTGGTACCGATGCCCATACTGTAGGGATCGATGCCATCATGAATATGAAGGGCTATAATGGCCATTATGGGCTTGAAAGATATAAGGGTATAGAAGCCTACAATCTAGGGAGCCAAGTGCCAAATGAGGATTTAGTGGCAAAGGCCATAGAATTAAATGCCGATGCAATAATAGTATCCCAAATAGTAACGCAAAAGGATGTCCACATACCAAATCTTACGGAGTTGGTTGAACTATTGGAAGCAGAAGGAATGAGGGACAAGGTAGTCCTAGTATGTGGTGGCCCAAGAATCAGCCATGAACTAGCAAAGGAGCTAGGCTATGATGCCGGCTTCGGAAGAGGCTCCTATGCTGAAGACGTGGCTTCATTCACTGTAAATGAAATAATTGCAAGGAAGCTGATATAAAAGGTTTCATGTTGGGTGCAACACAAGGGGACGGTTCTTCTGTGTCGTTAAAAACGACACAGAAGAACCGTCCCCTTGTGTTGCAAATATTACAAAAAGTTATTTCTTTACAAAAATAAGTAAATTAATATTGAAGTTATGGGTTTGAAATAGTAAAATGAATCGGAGTACAAATTATTGGAAAGAGGGATTGAAATGTTTGACAATTTAAAGATCAAAGCAAAAATAGGAGTATTTTCAACGGTCTTAATGTTGTTTATTGTTTTGCTTGGTGGGGTAGGATTTGTGAATCTTACAAAAGCTAATAAGACCATGGTAACAATGTATAACGACAGATTACTTGCAATTGAACAACTAAATGATAATAGGGCAAATGCAAGAGCAGTGGAAGCTGATATAAAAAGTATTATCCTCCATGCTGGTGAACCGCAAGAACAAAAGGATATACTACAAGATATCAACAGTAGGGGACAATTATTTGATGAGCAGTTTGAGAGGTACAAGAAGACAAAATTAGATCAATTTGAAATTGATACAATTAAGGTTTTAGAAGATAATTTATTAAAATACAGGGATGAAGGAGAAGAGGTTATATCCCTTGCAATGATCGGTAAAAGTGAAGAAGCATTTGAAGCTTATCATAAAATTGAAAAAACAATAGAAGCTTTTCAACAAAATCTAGTGGATTTGGCTAATTATAATGTGAAAGTAGCACATGATTTAAATGATCAGAATAATATTGAGTATGCTAAAACAATTAAAATCTTTATAACTATACTTATAATTTCTTTACTAATTTCTATAGTATTGTCAGTATACATAACAAGAGTAATAAGCGAGCCCATATATTTAACCATCAATCATATGATAGAGTTATCTAATTATGATATCAAAAGAGATGTATCATCAAGGTTTATGACTAGAAAAGATGAAATAGGTGACCTAGCACGAGCTATACAAAGAATAAAGGACCAACTAAGGGATTTGCTAGAACATATTGGTGATACCTCACAGCAAGTCGCAGCCTCTGCCCAAGAACTTACATACACATCTCAACAATCAGCTGCATCGGCAGAAGAGGTTGCAAAAACCATAGATGAAATTGCAAGGGGGACATCGGATCAAGCTGAAAATACGGCACAGGGTTCAGAAGAACTGATGGAACTCGGAAATATCATCGAAGAAGAGAAAAAACATGTGTACGTATTAAATGAATCATCAAATGTTGTAAATAGTTTAGTTGGACAAGGCTTAGATATACTTAATAAATTAGCCACGAAAACAAAGGAAAGCAGTGATGCCACAGAGAATGTATATGAAAGTATCAAAAAGACCAATGAAAGCTCAGATAAAATCAGTGAAGCAAGTACTCTTATAGCATCTATCGCAGAACAAACTAATTTACTTGCATTAAATGCGGCTATTGAAGCGGCAAGAGCAGGAGAACATGGAAAAGGCTTTGCTGTTGTAGCTGAGGAAATTAGAAAGCTTGCGGAACAATCTGCAGAATCAACTAAAATTATAGATGATATGGTAAAGGTATTGCAGCAGGATTCACAAAAAGCCGTAGAGATAATGGAAAGTGTAGCAGTTATAACTAAAGACCAAATGAAAAATATGAATCTTACTGAAAATAAATTTAATGAAATGAGTGACGCAATTAACAGATCAAGGGAAGCAGTAGATATAATTAAGGATTCGGGGATACAAATTGAACAAAAGAAAAATGGAGTTTTGGATATGATACAAACCCTTTCGGCAGTGGCTGAGGAAAATGCAGCTGGTACCGAAGAAGCATCGGCTTCTATGGAAGAACAATCATCTTCTATGGAGGAAATTGCAAATTCTAGTGAAGCATTATCCCGATTATCCCAAGAGCTTCAAGAATTAGTTGCTAAATTTAAAATTTAGCCAACAACATAATCAACAACATAACCAATAACATAAGCAATGCAAAGGGACGCAGATGAATTGGCCCTTTGCATTGCTTATTTTCAATATTGTAATATACTTTTAACAAAATATGTCACAATTTGGGGATATAATGGAATATAAAGGGTGTTGCCATAAATTTCATCCCTTAGCAAGTAAAGTGATACTTCAAATATGCCGATACATTAGAGAAAGACCATGGTATAAATTAGGGAGGGGAGTCTATGTTGAGAAAGTATAGCAAAGTACTAATATTCATGTTAGCATTTGTGGTTATGTTTACATCTATTTCATTTGAAAATACAGCTTATGCAGCTGGACCACCTGATATAACCAGAATTGAATTACAAACTATCACTGAAACCGATGGCTCGGTTACGGAAAGATATTTGATATGGGGGTCAAATTTTCAAGACCCTAACTTCATAATAGAAGGATACACCATAGATAGCAGTATCTATACAAAGGAAAATTCAGCCTATGTAATAAATAGGAGTAGTAAGGCTGGGTTGTATCCCGATCTATGGCAGATTCCAGCCGATGGAGATATCACTATTGAGGTGGAAAACTCCGATGGTTCTAAGGATTCTGTTGATTTTAGTATTAGGGTGAAGCCTACTATAACAAATATTTCAGCAGTATCAAAAAAAGTGTACGTTGGTAAGGCATTGACCATTGAAGGAACTGGATTTACCGACGGTTCAAGTAATGATATAGATACGGTATATGTTTCTGGTACAACATACAAGCATCCCGGAGACTATTCTATAACACCGGAAAAAAATATTCATATTGCCACCGTTAAAGACCCCCATACCCAAGGGATAAGCGATATAATGGTAGTAAAGGATACTGGAGATTCGGGCTTTATAGGAAAGATAGTCGGGGTATATAAGGATGCTATTACAGTAGTAAAAGAGACGGATATCATTGACCCGGATAAAATGAAGATAATACCTAATACTGGGCCCATCGAAGGTGGGACAAGGGTTAGGATATTCGATGAAGCAACAAAATCAAACTTAAAACCCGATATGAAAATTTATGTAGATTCCATCAGTGCTGGCAATTTATTCACTGATATTAAGCTTATATTGGATCCAGCTAATAGCAGCAAGGTAATTGGTATTTCAGGGTTGACGCCTCCGTCGCCTACAGGGGCCCAGGGTTTTTTTGACATAATTATTACTGATAAAACGGGCTCAAATGAACAAAGGATAGATAATGCATTTACATATGAGGAAAAGGAGAATCTACTTAAGTTAATCAAGGTAGACCCTGTGTCAGGAAAAGCCGGGGCTATAGTAAACGTAAAGGGTAAGAATATATTGAATCTTAATATTCCATATATAGAAGATGTTGAATATTTAGATGAAAATGGTACAAATGTAGTATCTAATTTAGTAGGGAAAAGGGTAGGAAATAAACTAGTTATATTCTATAGGGGTGATGACAAGAATAACCCAGGAAGTAAATTGAAGGTTAAAAGAGAAATTGAGCTAATAATTGGACAGGTTGCGGAAATTCAGGAGACTGATTTAATCGTTAGTCCCACAGTTGATGAGATAAAGGTGAAGATCCCTAGTACAAGTGAAACGGGATTAGTTGACGTTACAATAAATGCTACAACAACCATAACCGATTCCTCCAATGTGGTAAAGGAGATCAGAGAAGAAGAAGATAAATTAGTTGACGGCTTTGACTTGATTCCATCGGTTTCACAGCCTGAGATATCAGAGATACAACCGGCAAAGGGAGATGTACATAAGAGAATATACCTTACTATAAAGGGTAAGAAATTCCAAGTTCTTTCTAATGTTGATTTAACACCAGATTTTCCAGAAATCACCGTAGGAACAAGAAAAGCAACGGTTACGGCGGTTTATGATGATGAGGGTAATGTGGTGAATGGAGTAGGAAGAGAGTTCGGTACAATTATCAAGGCCTACATACCTAAGCTAGGTCCATCGGATAGTGCAGCCCATGGCCCCGTAGATGTGAGAATTGAAAATCCAGATAAAGGGGATACGGTTTCCTACAAAGGCTTTGAATTCCTAAATCCCGATCCAGCCCATAAGCCTAAAATAAAAAGTATCGAACCAAATATCGGCTCCTTAGATGGAGGGAATGTGGTAGTGATAGAGGGCGAAGGCTTTGCCCATACAAAGCCTGTTCCAGATGTCATAGTGACTATTGATGGCCAAATAGCTAATGTCAATAGTGCCACCAATACAACGATAGAAATTGTGGTTCCAAAGGGTATATCTATTGGTGAAAAGCCTGTACAGGTAATAACTGAGGATGGTGCCATGGATACCATTGAGGTAGATGATTCAGATCGTGAAGGATATACCTATGTGAGACGCCTTTCAGACCCGGAGGTAGAAACAATAGCTCCAAGCTTTGGTGGTGAAGGGACAGTAGTTTACATATTTGGTAAGAACAAGGGAGATGAATACCCGAATTTCTACAAGCCAATTATAAACCCTAGTGCTAGGGTTGAAGAAATGGCAGGTACTAGGGTATTGCTTAATGGAATAGACGTAAATGATATGGGTATTGATGAAGCCACTTATCCCGATGGCTCCCTATATGAAAGGGCAGCTAAAAATTCCGATGGTACCCTAGGAAATCTTAGGGATACCGATAAAAATGGTAATATCTTTGACATACCACATGATGATGCCAATGCACCAAGGGGATTTACCATTGAGATAGAAGATGAAAGCGGTACAAAGGTAAAAGCCCTATCAAGGGTAGAGGTAATAGATGACAACACCCTAAGAATCATGATTCCAGGTGGATACGCGGCGGGATTGAAGGATGTAACCATCTTAAATCCAGACTCATCCACAGTAACGGTTAAGGATGGTTTTGATTATAAGATACCACCTTTAAATGCGGATGTTAGGATAACAGAAATAGATCCAAACATAGGAACCAACCTTGGAGGAGACTATATAACTATTACTGGTAAGGACTTTAAGGATGGAGCCCAGGTTTATTTTGGAGGATATAAGTCCGATTCCGTTAGGGTTTCTACTGAGCATACCCTCATAGTAAAAACCCCTCCATATCCCCTACCTAATCCCGATGTAATAAGTCAAAAGGATGTAGAGGTAGTGGTGGTGAATTATGATGGTAGCTCTGCGGCATCACCGGCGGACCCCGCTTCTGTGGATGAGCCTAGTACGGGCTATAGATATATGGCTCCAAAAACTAAGCCGCAAATTAGCTCCATAGAACCCGACACAGGGACAACCCTTGGGAATGAATTAGTTACAATCATAGGACAGGACTTTAGGATGGTTACCCATGATAAGGATCATACTCCCCTGGCTAAGGCAGAGTACCCAAAGGTGTTTTTTGGTGGTAGGGAAGTAAAGGAAGAAGATTTTTTAATAAGTGAGTTTAAGCATAATAGAATTGTCGTAAGAACTCCTTTTTATGGCAAAGAAGGGGTAGTAGATATAACTGTGAAAAATCCACAGCTTGAATTTGGATCAGTAACCAAAACAGCAGCATTTACCTATAGAACCTCAAAGCCTAAGATCAACAGTGTATTTCCTAAAAGAGGCCAAAAATCAGGTGGAGATGAAATAGTTGTTAAGGGGACGGAAATATTGGCTGGGGATTTTACTGGTCAAATAGAAATAGTACCATCTTCAAGTGGATTTAAGCCCGTGATAGACGTATTAGCTATTTTTGGAGATGAAAAATTTGAAAAGCCACTTAGGTTTGGAGAGGCCAAGGGAACCTTGGGAGATATAAAGGTGGATTATAAAAGCGATAGACCAGAGACTCAGGTTCCTGATGGCAGCGGTGGGACTACAACCACTACGGATAGCCTTATAATTTACCATGTGGATGATGAAGGTAATGAAAAGGCCATAGCCCATTATCCCCTAGAATCTGAGAAAAGAATGATATTTGTGATGGATTGGAAGGAATTGGGTATTGATATATCCCAGGAGGCCATTGTAGTGGAGCTTATGGATGATAATCTTATTGCTAGAAGGAGAGTAGCTCCAAGGGCAGATGTATTGAATTCAAGTGATGATAATCCCATCAAAAAAGTAGAGATTCAGACGCCGCCCGCTCTAATGATTGGGCCTAAAGATCTATATATTGAGAATAAGGACAGGGGATGGGATAAAATAAGCTTTGAATATATACATCCATCAAGTAGACCTGCTATTAGACAAATACTTCCAAATAGCAGACATCCCAAGGCTGATCCAGATAGATATTATGTTGAAAGCACCGTAGAAGGTGGGTTATATATAACCATAGATGGGTATGACTTGAGACAGGGAGCAGAAGTATTTATCGATGGTGTTCTTGCGCCATTGGTTAGTATGAATCTACTAAGTAATTCGGATTCTGAAGACCCCGAGGGAAGACCTAGATCAAGGCTCATAGTAATGGCTCCAAAGGGAGAAGCCAAAAAATTAAATGAAGAGCTTCAGATCATGATTATAAATCCCGATGGTGGTTTTGTAGATGCTTCAGATACATCTAAAATAGTACCTGGGTCGTCGGGGGCTGAAGTAATGCCATATTACTTTGTCTATAGAATACCGGAAAGTGATCCATATATAGATAGTATACTTCCTACCGAAACTTCACAGGCCGGAGGAAATCCCATAAGAATCATAGGTTATGATTTTAGGGGAGGTTTAAGGGTAGTAATAGGTGGTATGCAGTGTCCAGCGGTGAATCCCGCTGATATACATGTTGACGAGATAGTAGCTGAGACTCCTACTGATTTAACACCGGGGATTAAGGATGTGCAGGTTATTAATAGTGACTATGGTGCAGTTACTAAGTCTCCAGGAATAACCGTAATCAGTTTTCCAATAATAAATGGAGTACATAGTGAAGGCGGCGATGCAGTGGACAGAGTATCCATAGAGGGTGGAGAGAAAATAGTTCTTTCCGGTAAAAACTTTCAAAGCGGAGCCAGTGTTTATTTTGGAGGAGAAATAAAGAAAATAGGTGACTCTGATGATGCTTCGATAAAGGGTTTATTTAAAGATGATGACTACTATGCCGTTGAGGATGCCTATTCAGCTAATGAAGTTGAATTTATAAATGAAAATAAGCTTATAGTTACTGTTCCTGAAGTGCTAAAGGAAGGTAAGTATACCATAACAGTTCTCAATTCCGATGGTGGAATATCCTATGGCGGAGTTGAGGACCCTGACGAAGGCTATGTACTATTAGAATACAGAGTGCCAATACCTACCAATCCAATTGGGCTTGAGGCGGAAATAGTAAATGACAAGTACATAAGAATCTACGGATATAGCTCAGTAAATACAAGCTACTATGAAGTATATGCTTGTATAGACGAGAATTCTCCCGATGACGATGATTTTAAATACCTTGATACAACCGAGAAAACATCATATAAGATAACTAAATTTAAGGAACTAGATGATGATGAAAATATCTATCTGAGAATAAGGGCGGTAAATAAGTATGGACCTTCTCAATGGTCTAATGTTGCCAAAATATCCTATAGAGAGCTAGATGATATAGATGGAATAGGAAATGAAGACACGGACGGAGACTTGGTATCGGATTATCAAGAAAGCATAGGAAGTAATGGAGTAAATGTTGTTTTGGGTCATAAAAACCTAAAGGGTAACGATTACTATATATATGTTATCGACCTTAAGGATAAAAAATATGATAAAATAGATAAGCGGGTAATCAATATTCCTGGTAAAATAATAAGAAATTCCAATAAAGCCCTGCTTATGGATAATGGTGATACTAAGCTTCAATTAAACGTAAGGAACTTCTATGTATATTCCTTTATCAATATGGGGCCAAAGGATCAAGAAAGTACCTACGGTAGAATAGTATTCAACAGAGCTAGTGGTAAGGATTCCGATTATATGCAAAGAAAAATACCGAGAAAGTACAAACTAATTTCAAGGGTCTATGATATAAAGGCGGAATTCCAAATGCAGCAAAAGACCACCAAGCTAGATAGTATGGCAGGTTATATGGATTTGGAAATAGGCTATGATGATAACAGATTAAATGGAATAAAGGAAACCAAACTTCAGCTTTATAAATACTATGCTAAAGAAGGTAAATGGATACCCCTAGCAGGTGGTGTAAACCCAGACACCAACAAAGTTCATGCTAGAATAGACGGCCCAGGACAATATGCAATACTAGGGGAGAAATAATGGAGTTCTAAGTTCTAAGTGGTAAGTTCTAAGATTGGGGTCATGGCTCTTGGAAGTGCCAAGATAAAGAGCGGCGCCATGGGGACGGTTCGACTGACACGCTCTTCCCCGTGTGTCTGTGGAACCGTCCCTGTGGCATAGCGACAAAACAACATTGAAGATTGATCCATTTAAGATACAAGTTTTTAAGCATGTCTTGGGGCTGACCCTTTGGCATAGCGCGTCTGGAGGAATGTTTATGAAAAAAACACTAACATTAGCATTAACCCTATTAATAACAATAAGTCTGTGTCTGCCTTGCTACGCTGAAAACTTATATCAAGGGGTTCCGGTACCTCAGTTCACAGGATCGGTGACTGATATACAGAATAAGGTGGAGATACTGGGATATAACAAGGGTGCCCAGCTTTTGCAAAACTCCGTATTTACGGATACCCGTGGACATTGGGCTAATAGAGCCATAACTAGGATGAGTGCCCAATCGATTATAAAGGGCTATGGACAGCATAAATTTTCCCCAAATACCAAGATTACTCGTCAAGAAGCTATAGCTTCCCTTGTTAGAATGAAGGGCAGGGAAGGGACAGTACAGCAAAATCTATCTCAGCAGGGAGCGGGACTTAGCGGTAATATCATAAATGATCTGTGGGCGGAAGGCTATATTGCTGAGGCTCAAAGCCTAGGAATATTAGTGGGGGATGAGGATTCAAACTTCAAATCCAATACAAGCCGAGAGGAAATAGCAGTATGGGTGGCTCGTTTATTAGGACTTGATTCCGTTTATGACAATATAGAGATTATGTATACCTTTAAGGACTGGAAACAGATATCCTTTGAAAATATAGGCATAGTCGAAGCTGTTCTTCAAGAAAAGATAATGCAAGGGGATTCAAATAAGAATTTTAATCCACGCAGTTATATAAGCAGGGCAGAATTTGCAGCCATACTCAACAATATTAGTGATAAATTATATGAAGAAAGGGATCTTAAACAACATTTTGGACAAGTCATCAATATTCAAAGGAAAGATACAAAGGACATAGGTTCCCTTATTAAAGAAACTATAGTAACTATAAAAAATATAGATGGAACAATGACATCGTTGATCGCTAAAAATACCGCCAGTGGAGCATTAAATGAATTTGTAGTATACAAAAACGGTATTGTTTCAGGCAGTAGTATACTTAGTATGGGGGATGAGGTAGAGTACATATTGAGGGGTGATCAAGTAATATATGTGGAGACATACAATGACAGCTCCATAGTAGAAAAAATTAAGGAAAGCAGCCTAAAAAGTTCTAGGCTCAGAACCTATTTTGGCAAGGTTATGACAATATCCAAAGAGGATAATAGCCCGATTCAAAACGCCAAAGCCGTAGATAGGTTTAGGATAAGAAATATAGATGGACAGGACTTTGACATAGTGGTTGAAACTGATGTTAATACGGGCATGAAGAATGACATAATAGTCTATAAAAATAACAGGGTTGGGGGAAGTAGCCTACTGGTGCAGGGTGATGATATAGAATATGTGGTTAAAGATAATAAGACCATAGTATATGTTAATGTAATCTCAATAACCAGGGAGATAATCAGTGGGACAATAAAGACCGTAGATCCTGCTGAAAATAAGATAGTTATCCTAGATTATGACGACAAAACAAGGGTATTGAGAGCTACACCCTACGCCGCCGTAACCATCAACATGAGGCCCGGGGCTTTATCCGACTTAAAGTATGGCCAGGAGGTTACATTAAATGCCAACAATGGACTAGTTACATCCATAACCAGTGAAACCTTTATGGATGAACCCGGCTATATACCTAAAAAAGGAATGGCTAGAATGGGTACAATCAAACACCTTGAAGATGGCAGTGTGACCATAGAATATAAGGATGGTACAAAGGAAAACTTTAAGGTAAATGATGGGACAACCATAGTTAAAGAAGGTAGAAGCATTAGGTCATATGATCTTAGAGAAGGTGACAAAGTAAAGCTTTATTTTGATGATATATATTCTAAGGAAGCAAGTAAGCTTCAAGTAGAAGGAAAAGAACAGTTAATCAAGACGGTTTATAAGGGCAAGCTAAACAAGGTGGATGTTAGTGGAGATGAGATAACATTGACATCACCTAAGGAGCTAGAAAACAGTAGGTGGAAGGATGTAAATGACTACAAGGTTAAAGTAGAGCTTGATGACTTGGCTACTATCTATTATAATGGTAACGAAATTGATATAGATGATCTTGGAGATGGCCATATAAATGATGATGTTTATGTAGTACTTGCAGATTCCTATAGTAGGGATAAGGGAATTAAGGTTGTAGTCAAGGGAGGTAGTGAAAAGCTATATAATGATGTAATAGATGGAGTAAACTTTGCGGCAGAAAAGTTTGAGCTGGACAATGGTAAAAATATTATCTATGATGAGGGTACCATTATCGTCAAAGATAATAGGCTGGTAAGTTCCAGTGGACTTGAAGAAGATATCAATGCCTTGGTTGTCACTGATTACTTAGGTGGAAACTATAGGGCCAGTGTTATTGAGCTAGGAGTTACTGGTGGAGGTAGAATATTTGAGAATATTTATTTAGGTAAGATAGACTCCATAGACTCCAATGATTTTGATATAACAAAGTATAGTGAATTAAGTGGAAACGAGTGGGATGATGTTTCGAGGGGAGATATGACCCTTGATTACAATGATGATACCTTCATAGTAGATGTAACAGACGAAGAATATAAGAAAATAACAGCCCATGATTTCTTCCACGATGGATATTCCGAGGAGGAGGACGAAGACTACTTCGGATTCATGGTTACAGATGATGATCAGAATGTCATAGCCATGAGCCTTAGAAAGGATGAGTTATTTAAAAATAGTGATATCGATAGTTCAAGTGAAATAGAACATGAATTAGATGACCTTATACTTACTAAGGGGGCAGTTGAGAACATCGACCAGCTCAGAAATAGACTGAAGGTATCTGATCCATACGATTGGAGTCCATTCTATGAAGAATGGAAGGGAAATAGAAACCATGAATATGTGGATATAGAACAAGCTCTATTCATAAAGGGAGATGAAGTAATCGACAGAGATGACATAGATGAAGACGACACAATCTATATCCTCAGAAACGACGAAGATGCAATAGTTATATTTGTGGAATAAAAGATAGTTCAAAGTTCTAAGTGGTAAGTTCTAAGTTTAGGGTCCTCGGTGCCATGGAATTGACCGTCCCCGTGGCATAGCAGCAAATCCGAGTAGCCCCAAACCCTTAGAACTTTGAATTTGCAGCTTACAACTCAAAAACGGTGGTGATAACTTGAAGAAAATATTAACAGTAGCATTAACAATAATACTTCTAACGACGACAATTTCATACGGACAAATTACTGGCTTTGATGGTGGCGTAAAGGACGACTATATGTACAAGGAAGTAGTATTCATCACAGGAAAACCCGTAATAGTTGAAGGTGAAGTCAAAACCCAGGAAAGACAAAAGGGAGATATAGTTACTACCACCTATACCTATGAGCTTAGTAACACAGAAGAAAATATGCAGGTCAAAAGAAGGGTTACATATGAAACCAACCTTTACAAAAAAGAAAAAAAAGGGCAAACTGTGGGAGTTACATCCGTAGATAGATACAGCGAAAGAATAACCGTTGGAAACGATAGGTACAATCTTGAGGACTATCAGTTTTCAAACTCCACAATATACGATAACAGGCCCGCTGTAGACTTTTACTCTGGAAATTTAACCAGTAAAAAAACATACTCTATAAATAGGGACAAGGGTACTGTTGTTATTGAAGGCAATAGTGATACCATAGTTGGATATAAGCACTATTGGGGAGCTTCTGAAACCTGTATATTAACCCAGGATATTCATAGAAAGCAGCAAGATGCCTATACCGATGGGGACGGAGATGCCCACGATATAAAATGGGATGGACTAGTAACCCTAAAGCTGTCATCTACAACTAAAAAGGATTTAGATTACATCAAGAACGAGCCCACCAACATAAGCTTTAGGGGAGGATTACTGCAGAGTGAAAAACAAGAAAATATACTACAGTATGAATATGATCTTCCCAAATTTGATGACGATGGGTTACCCGACAGGAGAAAAAGAGTTAAAGATGAAGAAAACCTAAGGATGGATACTGAACCCATCCATAAAAGATTGGTAATACCAAACCTAAAGGATATTAGTCCCCATTGGGCAGAGGAAAGTATATTTACACTATACAGCTTAGAGATATTCGATGACCCATCACCATACTTTGGGCCTAAGCTTCCTATGACGAGATCGGAATTTGCAAAATCCATAGTTAGAGCCATCTCGTTACTTGAGGAGGAAGAAAATACAGAAAAAATAAGAAGGCAAAGAATCAAAGACGGTGAAGAGGAAGAAGAAATCTTTGATGATATAAATAAAGAAGATGATAACTTTAAGTACATAAAGTTTGTAAAGGAAAAGGGTATAATGAATGGGGTCAATGACAGCTTCTTTTCTCCCGATGGAGAGTTGACTAGGGCACAGGCTATCACTATACTTATAAGAACATTAGGACTGGAGGATCTAGCTCCAAATCCTCCCTACAAAACCCACTTTGAGGATGACGAGGATATACCATTTTGGGCAAAGGATTCCATATATGCGGCAAATGAAATCGGTCTACTAAGGGGGGACTCCTACGGTAGAGTGAACCCAAATGACACCATGAGTAAAGCCGAAGCAGCCCAGTTCATATACAGATATATAAAACACATCAAGGATGAAATAACCATTGATTACAGAGAAAAAATAATCAATAATCGTTAAAAAGGTTAGATTTGACTTGGGTAGCGGCGCCATGGGGACGGTTCGACTGACACGCTTTTCTCTGTGTGTCTGTGGAACCGTCCCCGTGGCATAGCGGCACATTAACACCTACAACTTAAAAACAAGGAGGCACAAAACGATGTTTAAAACAACAAGATTCAGAAAACGATCCATAATATTAGTTCTAGTAATCACCTTGCTATCAACGGGATTTTCCTACGCCGGTGAAGCAACTAAGGAATTTAAAAGCCTAGATGATAGATTGAAATATCTAGGGTCTATGGTAAAATACATAGAAGCAAAACATAAATACGATGTAACAGAAGAAGAACTTATGGAAGCAGCATACAACGGAGTATTTAATGCACTAGATAGACACAGTAACTATTTTAGTCCCAATGAATATGAACAATTTAGTGTGGATACTTCAGGAACCTTTGCAGGAATAGGTATCTCGGTGGGAGTAAGAAATGCAAGGCTTACGATAATAGCACCCATAAAGGGAACCCCTGGAGAGAAAGTCGGTCTTAAATCTGGAGATATTGTAAAATTTGTAGATGAAATTGATGTTACTAATGTAAATATTGAAAGAGTTATAAAGCTAATGAGGGGAGAAGCAGGTACAAAGGTAAAGCTAGGGATAATAAGGGGAAGGGACCCGGAGGTTAAGTACTTCGATATAACCAGGGAAGTTATAGAAATTAATCCTATAGAATATGAAGTTATTGAAGACAACATAGGTTATATAAAAATAGTAAGCTTTAACAACAATGCCTATGAGAATATAAAAGAGGCAATAGACGATCTTTTAGCTAAAAATGTGAAGGGATTTATTATTGATCTAAGAAATAATCCCGGTGGTTCACTTGGGGAAGTAACAAAGGTGTCGGATTATTTTGTACCAAAGGACTCACCTATTGTACACATTGAATTTAAGAATGGAAAAAGAAAAACCTATACGGCGAAAAAAGGAAAGGTTGATAAACCCCTTGCGGTGCTAGTAAATGGTGGAAGTGCAAGTGCTTCAGAAATATTCGCAGGGGCTATTCAAGGTACAGATTCTGGTACAATAATCGGCACTCAGACCTATGGTAAGGGAACTGTGCAGACGGTTATATCCCTATCAAATGGTGGTGGTATGAAGCTTACCATAGCTGAGTATCTCACAGCCGATGAAAAGAAAATTGACGGTATAGGATTAACACCGGATTTGATTGTAAAAAACATTGAGGTGGAAGATAAAGAAAACATACCGGCCTTTGCACCTATGATAGAGGATGAAAAATCGAAATTGAATGATAAGGGCTTAAATATCTACGGAGCGCAACAAAGGTTAGGATTCTTAGGCTATGAGGTGAGGGCTACAGGAGTATTAGACGAAAACACCCTTGAGGCAATAAAACAATTCCAGACTTCGGAGAAGTTAACGGCATCCGGGGAGCTGGACTTCGTTACAAAGGAAAAAATGAATAAAAAGATAGTAGAGGTATACTCAGAGGGCATAGAAGACCTACAACTTGAAAAGGCCATAGAAACAGTCTTAAGCCCTAAATAGTTGTTTTGCATTATCAATCTAAGCACCCAAATTTACCATTCTAAAAATCTCAAATTTCCCCTTGACTCATCATACCACTCATTGTATACTATTATAGTTGTTAAACTAGAAGTACAAATCAATCCTAAAATATAAAAAAAGAGCACCCATACAGGGTGCCCTGCCAATAAAGAAAACGAGGCAAGGTAGGTCACCCGTGGGGGTGACCTCTCACTTTTTTTGGAGAACTAACCACAGACTAGCGGAGCCATTGGGAATATTAACTCAAGGAGGGTACATCATGTCAACCAAATACATCTTCATCACCGGCGGAGTAGTTTCGTCCCTTGGCAAGGGAATAACGGCTGCATCCCTGGGACAACTACTGAAATCAAGGGGACTAAAGGTAACTATTCAAAAATTTGATCCCTACATCAATGTAGACCCAGGTACAATGAGTCCATATCAGCACGGAGAGGTTTTTGTAACAGACGATGGTGCTGAGACAGACCTAGACCTTGGTCACTACGAAAGATTCATCGATATCAACCTTAGTAAATATAGTAATGTTACTACGGGGAAGATATACTGGTCAGTACTTAACAAAGAAAGAAAAGGTGACTATCTAGGAGCAACAGTACAGGTAATACCCCACATAACTAATGAAATAAAGGACAGGGTATTTAGAGTGAGCAGAGACAGTAATCCTGACGTTGTCATAACAGAAATCGGTGGTACCGTAGGGGACATAGAAAGCCTACCCTTCCTAGAAGCCATAAGACAGATAAAATACGATGTGGGTAAAGAAAACATAATGTATATACATGTTACCTTAATACCATACCTATCAAAGGCGGGAGAATTGAAAACAAAGCCTACACAGCACAGCGTAAAACAGCTTAGAGAGATAGGTATACAACCCGATGTGATAGTATGTAGGACGGAAAGGCCTATATCCGATGAAATGAAGGACAAGATAGGTCTGTTTTGCAACCTTGATCCCAATAATGTGATCCAAAACTCAGATGCCGATACACTATATGAGGTTCCCCTACTCCTAGAAGAAGAGGGACTGCCTTTATTGGTTTGTGAGAGATTACAGCTTAACTGCCAAGATCCAGATCTAGATGAGTGGAAAAACATAGTTGCAAGGGAAAAGAACCCAAAAACCACCACTAGGATAGCTTTAGTAGGAAAATATGTGGAGCTAAAGGATGCCTATCTATCTGTGGTAGAGTCCCTAAAACATGCAGGAATTGCCAACGAAGCAAGGGTAGATATAGATTGGGTACATTCAGAGGAGATAAATGAAGATAACGTAGAAGTATTATTGAAGGGTGCCGACGGTATACTTGTGCCCGGTGGCTTTGGTGATAGAGGAGTAGAAGGGAAAATACTTGCTTCAAAATATGCTAGGGAAAACAAGGTTCCCTTCCTTGGTATATGCCTTGGAATGCAGCTATCTGTAGTAGAATTTGCAAGAAACGTAGTAGGACTAACCGATGCCCACAGCTCAGAACTAAATCCAGAAACTACAAACCCTGTTATAGACCTAATGCCCGAGCAAAAAGACATAGAAGACATGGGTGGCACCATGAGGCTAGGTATATATCCTTGTAAAATATATGAAGGAACAAAGGCCCATCAGGCATATGGAGAAGACCTAATATATGAGAGGCACAGACATAGATATGAGTTTAATAACTATTTTAGAGAAGCCCTATCGGAAAAAGGTCTTATAATAAGTGGCATATCCCCCGACGAAAGACTGGTGGAAATAATAGAGCTAAGGGATCATCCTTGGTATGTGGCAGGACAATTTCATCCAGAATTTAAATCCAGACCAACAAGACCCCACCCATTATTTAGGGACTTTATAAAGGCTTCACTAGACAATAGAAATGATTAAACAAGTCAATACGATAATATAGGTTTAACCAAAAGAGATATTACCCAAAAGAGTAATATCTCTTTTTCATGTTTTTGTGCCTTTTCTACTATTCTTTATCCCTCATAGAAAGCAACCCCACCCCCTAATCCACTAGTTGGTTCATTTTACCTTGGCAACACAGAACAAATAAACCAACACAGGAAACAATGTCGTATGTTGTCGAATCTTTTATATATATGCAAAACTTGCCAAGAAAATAAGCCTCTGTGTAAATCCATCGTAATAAATTGTAATATAGTTGTAATGGACTAATGAGAAAACACATAGTATAATGAGTTATGTGGAAACGACAAGAAACGACATTGTATAGAAAGTGTATAAGAGTGAATAAATATACATGAATATACAACCTTCAATCCACGAATCAATAGTAGCGTCATGACTGGCGGCGCCACTATCACCAACCAAGTTTTTAATGCGGAAATCTACAAAGATTTACTCGCATTAATAATATTAACATGCCATGAGGCAAAAAAATTAGAAGAGAAAATAAGGAGGAAGAAAAATGAAGAAAATTCTTTCATTAGTATTAGTACTTTCAATGGTACTTGGAAGCATCGGTTTTGCATTCGCTGCTCCAGCTGACGTTGAAGGTACAGATTATGAAGATGCTGTAACAAGATTAGCAGCATTAGAAATCCTATCTGGATTCCCAGATGGAACATTCAGACCAGGAGAAACTGTAACAAGAGCGCAATTTGCAAAAATAATGGTTACTGCACTTGGAGTTGGTGAAGCTGCAAAATATGCTGCAGGACAAACTCAATTCACTGACGTTGCTGGTGGACACTGGGCAGCAGGATACATCAATGTAGCTTCTGATATGAAGATTATCAATGGTTACGGAGATGGAAACTTCGGTCCAGAAGATCAAGTAACTTATGCACAAGCAGTTACTATGATAGTAAGATCTCTTGGATATGAGCCAAAAGCTACGGCTATGGGCGGATACCCAGGTGGATACCTTGCTATAGCAGCAGAAAAAGAAATCACTGAAGATATAAACGTAGTAAACACTTTAGCAGCTATCCGTGGTGATGTTGCTGTAATGGTAGACGCTTCCCTTACTGTACCTATGATGGTTCAAAAAACTTGGGGACAATACCCAGAGTATGAAGAAGACGAAGACAAGACTCTTATGACTACAAAGCTTGGAGTTGACGAAATCGAAGGTGTAGTTACAGATGTACCTAACACTGATAGTTCTTTAGAAAAAGATGAAATCAAGGTTGGTAGTGACACTTACACTTTAAAAACTGACGTAAAGCTTGACTCACTTCTTGGTTTAGAAGTTACAGTATGGGCTGACGGAGAAGATGTATTCTTCGTAGACGTTGAAACTGATTCAGACGATATACTATTTGATACAGTAAAAACTGCAGACAAAGATGATGTTACTCTTTATGTTGAAGATGAGACATATGACTGGGCTAAAAATGCTAAAGCATATGTAAACTTTGAAGAAGTTAATGTAGATAAGGTTCCAGCCGATGCATATGGTTACGTTGTATTAAATAATGATGAAGAAGTTGAATTTATAAATGTATTTAAATTTGACGAAGTAGCAGTTGGGGTAGTATACGAAGTAGATGGAGATGTTTACAAATATGTGGACTCAACTGATGCAAGCACAGATGAAATAGAATTGTCAGACTACAAAGATGGCGTATTTATTTACAATGAAAAGATGGAATTAGTTGACGCCGAAGATATAGATGTAGATAGTGCAATCTTTGCTTGGGAAACTAGCGATGAGTTATACATGATCGTTAAGAACGAAGTAGTAAAAGGCGAACTTGAAAGAATCAAAGATAACGAAATAAGAGTAGCTGGAACAAGCTATGACTCAGCTTATAATGGAGCTGCTTACTCAGATGATAAATTCGATAACTTTGGTGCATATAATGATGTTGCTGACTTAGATAATCTTGGCGACGAAAAAGTAAATGTAGTATTAGACCTTAATGGTGAAACATTATTAGTATATGGTGATGCTAAGACTACTAGCTCTACTATGTATGGTGTTGTAACTTATGGAGATACTACTTCAAAATCAAAGGCAACTGTATTCAATAAAGATGGGGAAGAAATAGACTACAAATTTGAAACAAGAGCTGACGGAACTGACCTTGATGGACTTGGATACTTTGAAATTAAAGATACTAACAATGGAAACAAAGACTTAAGCTTTGCAATAATGGAATTCAAGCTTAACTCAGATGGCGAAATCGCAGATGGTGAAGCTACTATCGATACTATAACTTATGCTTCTGATGCTGTACCAGCTGGTACAGGTAACTTAACAAAATCTGCAGATAAAAACTATGTAGATGTTAGTGGTACTAAGTACTATATCTCTAAGGATACAGTATTTATGACAGTGGTAAACAATGACGGAGAATTAGATCCAGAAGTTGTTAAATACGAAGATATCTATAAGAGTGCAATTGCTTCAAACGAAGTACACGTATACGGAACTTCAAGCAAGGATGCCGACATGATAGTATTCTTAGATCCTACATTCGTGGGTGCTGATGATGATTACTACTATGGTGTTGTAAAAGATAATCCTTGGAAAGATGGAAGCGACTATGTAGTTGAGATCGATGTATTTGGTGAAGGTGAAAAAGAATATACAGTAAAAACTAAAAGTGACTTTACAGAAGGAAAAGTAGTTAAATTCCACTTCAATAGTGATAATGAAATAGTAAGAGACGCATTAGGAACAGAAGATGCTGATGGTACTTTCGATTATGACGATGGATATTTAACATCAACTGATGATGGAACAGTTAAGATTTCTTCTAAAGCCGTAGTATACGAGCTTGACTCAGATGGTGAGATTGATGAAAAAGTAAGTGTATCTAAAGTAGATGACAGCAACTTCAAGACTTTAGTTTACATCCTTGATGAAGACGGTATTGTTGTAGCTGCTACAGTAGAAGAAGAAGGAACTACACAATCTACAAGTGCTAAAGCTACTATCACAGCAGACGCTATACTAGATGCTCCAACAGATGCTGTTAATGTTAAATTAACATTAGGTACTGGAGAAGCAGTTGGTGAATACAAATTAATGGTTTACAAGTCAACTGGGTTTGTTTCATCAGCAGCTATAACAACTGATGTTGATACAGATGCAAATGGTGAAGATTTTGAAGCAAATTCAGATTTATCACTGGCTGATAACACTGAGTACACAATAAAAGTAGTTAAAATGGCAGACGGTACAGTATTGACAGAAAAAGTTGTAACAACTCTTGATGTTACACCATAATAAAATTTAATATGATATAAGTGATCCCTAGGAGGAATGCACCTTCTAGGGATTTTCTTTTATTTACATAAAACTGTAACAAAACCCACTTGCAACCCCCCTATATAAAGCCCTAAATGTCCTTGAAATACTAGTGAAAAGAACATGTAATAATATTGTAATATAAATCACATTGACTTGGAAAAAAGAATTATGGTATCATATCGTTAGTGATTAATGAAATAAATTCCTGTATAGGATAAATAATCACTAGCAGGTTTATGTTACTTAGTAGGTTACATAAACACACAAGCTTTTTTAAAGCCCTTTATATTATGGTGTTAGAACGTGGATTTGATTTTATATCTTTTCCACTTCTATAGATTTAACCCAGTTTATCCTTGATGGGTAGGATGAATAGGGTTGGTACATAAAAACCCCATCACAAAAATAAAGAACAAAATAAAAGGAGGAAATTTGAACATGAAAAAGATACTTTCATTAGTATTAGTACTTTCATTAGTACTAGGTTCAATGAGTATGGCTTTCGCTGCGGCGCCTTCATTCTCAGATGTTGAAAATGAAGACGTATTAAAGGCAGTGAAAAGACTAAATGCTTTCGGAATCGTAGATGGATATGACGACGGTTCTTACAAGCCAGAAAAAAATATTACAAGAGCGGAATTTTCAAAGTTGCTAATTACTGCATTAGGACTTGAAAATGCTGCAAATGCTGCAAGTGGAATTAGTCACTTTGGTGATGTTACAGGTGGTGAGTGGTTTGCAGGTGCTGTAAACGTAGCTGCAGGTCAAGGTATAGTAAAAGGATACGCTGATGGAACTTACAGACCAAATGCAGAGGTTAAATACTCTGAAGCTGTTACTATGATAGTAAGAGCATTGGGATACAAAGATGAGTTCCTACCTGGAAAATGGCCAGGAAACTTTATTGCTAAAGCAGCTGACGCTGGAGTAACTGATGATGTTACTTTCCAACCAGATGGTATTGCTAATAGAGGATCTGTAGCAATAATGTTAAATAATGCATTAGATGCTAAAATGGTAAAGGTTAGTTCTTATAATAAAGATATCTTTAATGCTGATAGTGATGGAATTCACTATATTTTAACTGATGTTACATTATTACAAGATAAGCTTGATATCGACAAATATGAATCAATCGAATTAACTGGGACACCTAAGGTTGATAATGGGTTAGATTCAGATCAAGTTGCATTCAGAGAAACTGACGATTCCAAAATGAATGGTGAAGATGAAGACGAATTTAATTTACCTTCAAAATTCGATGTTGAAGATGCAGATATGTTAAACGTATTAGAAACTCGTTTAGGTGAATCATTAAACGTTTATGTTGATGACGATGAAGTTGTATTCTTTGAAACTGCAGACAACGCTTATACTGTTAAGTGGGGTACTGTTAAAAAAGGTGATATTGATAAAGAAAAAAATGAAATCACAGTAACATTTGTTGATGGAGACGACAAAGATTATGATTACGAAGATTCAGGAAAATCTGAGATAAAGATTTATATTGATAACGAAGAGAAAGACGAAGATGATGTAAAAGACGACCTATTTGGTAAGTTTGTTATTGCTGATAATGGGGACGTTTCAGTAGCTGATTTACATGATTGGGACGATGAAGCTTTAATCGTTACTGAATCAAAGGCTGATGAGTTTGACTATATTGCAGCGGCTGATTCACATAAGACATTTGAAGCTGATGACTTTGATAAGGTAGTAGTAATGAATACTGCTGGTGAAGTTATGAATATGGAAGATCTTGAAAAAGATACTGTTGTATATATCAATGAAGCTGAGCTTGCTGAAAGTGGCGATGATGTAGCTTATGTTGTAGCCGTTGAAACACCTGCTGTAATTGAAACAGCTGATGATTTTGACATTGATGATGATGACAAAGAGCAAGAATTTAAGACAGAAGAAAGTGGTACTTACGACATCAATGATTCTTATGGTACTGTATCTGCTGATGAAGATGACGACATCGTAGATTTTGAAAGCGCTCGTGACGAGTTAGAAAGTATTACTGGTAAAGATGCAAAAGTTAAGATCTTATTTGATATAGTTAAAGATATTAGACACATTAGTACAGATGTAGATGTATCTTCAACTAACCTATATGGGGTTATATTAGGTACAGATGATGATAATTTCGATAGTGATGAAATACAAGTTAAAATATTAACTTCTACAGAAGACAAAGTTGTTTACGATATCGATTTTGATAGTGACGATTTCTACAACTTTACTGATAAAGCTTTCTATGGAACTGCTCCAGCTGCAAAAGACTTTACTGAAGCTAATTTAAAAGATTTAATAGAAGGTTTAATTGTTAAGTACACATTAAATAGTGATGGCGAAATAGATTCTATGGTAGTAATAAACCAAGATAAAGAAGATGATGATACAAATGCTAGCACTGATGAAATTAAAGGTGATGATGAATTAGAAGCAAATGAAGCAAACAATGTTGATGACAGTGATGTTATAATTGCTTCAGGTAAGTTAAAAGAAGATATTGAAAAAGATTCAATTGAATTTAGTTCAACTGATTTTGAAGGTGGAAAAGATGGAGTAAAAGACTTCACAGTAGCATCAGATGTTATAGTATTTGATGTAACAGGAGAAGATGCTGACGATATGGATTCTATTAAGTACGAGAACCTAATCGGTAATGGTGAAAATAAACAAATATTAGTTGTGGCTAATGACGACGAAGAAGTTGAATTAGTAGTTGTAACAAACGAAGTAGCTTCTGACACTGAGTATGTTGGTTACCTATTAGAAACTCGTGAGATAGATGATGAGCATTACTTTGAAATGGCAGTATATGGTGAAGATAAAATTAAGAAATACGAAATTGATACTAGTACTGTAAATGAAAATAAAATTGCAGAGGAATCAATGGTAGTATACAATGTAAAATCTGATGATACAATCAAGATTATCGGGGCTTCTGATAAAGACGCTGGTCAATCACTTCCAGATACTTCTGACTTTGAATTTGTTGTAGGTCAAGTTGTGGATGTTGACGGAGACTGGTTAAAGATTGATACAGACGCTGATAAAACTTATAACGACAAAGTTAAATTATACAGTGATACACTTGTATATGAAGAAGATTCAGATGATGCAGATGTAGATGAATATGATTTTGTATTAGTTGCTAAAGATGGTACAAAAGCAAGAGTAGTTAAGCGTTATGACATTGATTTCGAAGATTATGATGAAAATGGATCTGAAGAAGAAATGTTTGAAGAAGATCTTAAAGAAAATGAAGGAACTACCGATATAAGTGGATTTGTCTTTGGTGAAGGTGAAAAACCAGAAAATAGCAATAGTGAAGAATCATCAGCTTATATTGTTGATCATACTTATGCTAGTGGAACATATAAAAGATTAAAAACAACAGATGCTAATGAAAAAGTAGTTTACTTATCATTCTCAGACTTCACAACATTTAAGTTTGGTGAAACTGAATTACCGAAAGAAGCAGTAGTTGCTTGGATGATTGCGGAAAGTTCTAACTTTGTTGTAAATGTTGATGGTAAGACAATGATAGTAAAAGATAAGGATACTGAAGAAGCAGCAGCTAAAGATTTATTAGCAGCACAAAAAGCTCTTGACTTTAATGAAATTAAAGATTCAAACACAAAAGCTACAGAAGTGAAAGCCAACTTAAGTTTACCTGCAGATGCTAGTGGATTTAGTCCAGCAATTGCTGGGATAGCATTTGCTTGGGAAAGTAGTGATAATACAGCAGTAAATAAAACAAATGGTAATGTAACTAGACCTGATGCAGGAAAGGCTGATGTGAATGTTACTTTAACTGCCAAAATTAAAAAAGCTGATATTGAATTAACAAAAGATATTGAAGTAAAAGTATTAGCAAAAGACTTCTCTGCAGAAGCTGGTAGTCTTTCTACAAGAGCTGTAGATATTACATTAACATTAGATGGATATGCAAACGGTGATTTTACAGTTTCAGACTTTGATATGGATGGTTTAGGAAATGATTCAGTTACATTTAACGGTGTTACTTACACAGTAACTTACAGTTCAGGAGTTTACACAGTAACTGCAACTTCAACAACTGGAGCAGCGGCAGAAGCTAAGACTGTAACATTATCATTGACTGAAGATGACAAAACAATCGAATTTGATTTAGATATTCAAAAAGCAAATGCAGGTGGTGAAAACGGTGATTTCACGATTACTGTAAAGTAACTATCTTAAATTGAGAATTAAGGTTCTCAACTAAAGAAAGACCCCAATGGAGAAATCCAAAGGGGTCTTTTCTCATTTATCCAAAACACAAGGGCAAAACACAAGGGGACGGTTCTTTTGTGTTGTTTTTTTATGTTTAATCTGTTAATATAAAAGAGGGTGCAGAAATGCCAAGAAAAGCCAGAGAAAAAAGTAGTACAGGAGTATACCATGCTATTTTAAGGGGTATTAATAGACAAAAAATATTTGAAGATGATGAAGATTATGAAAAGCTATTGGAAACATTCAAAGATCATAAAGAGAAAAGCGGTTATGAAATATATGCTTATTGCCTTATGAGTAATCATATACATCTATTAATCAAAGAAGGAAAAGAAAATTTAGGAACAGTATTTCGAAGGATTGGAGCTACTTATGTATACTGGTATAATTGGAAATATAATCGGAGAGGGCATTTATTTCAAGATCGATATAAAAGTGAAGTAGTTGAAAATGATAAATATTTCTTAACCGTTAATCGATATATTCACCAGAACCCATTAAAAGCAGGAATGGTAAAGAAGATTTCAGAATATCCATGGAGTAGCTATAGAGAATACATAGAAAAATCGGGACTTTGTGATATAGATGTCACCCTTAACATATTTTCTGAAGATCGAGAAAAAGCTATAAGACTGTTCAAAGAGTTTAGTTTAGAAGAAAATAATGATAAATGTTTAGAGTACAATCAAAATATGAGATGGAAAGATCCAGAGGCCATAGATTTTATAAAAGGAATTTCTAGAGTCCAAAGCCCCCTAGAGATACAAAGCTTTGAAAAAGAAAAGCGAAATGATATTATAAAAAAATGTAAAGAGAAAGGTTTATCCATAAGACAAATTGAAAGGTTAACTGGTATTAGTTTTGGAGTGATTAGAAGAATATAGACACAATATTAAAAGCAGGACAGACAGAAGGGTACGGTTCTTTTGTACCGTTTTTGAAACTATTTCTTAAGAAAGATTTTAGGAAATAGTTGGTTTGGCGATAGGAAATGAAAATATGTAGAAAATCATAGAAGATTTTAGTAAAATAAGATAAGGTAATCGGAAAAGAGCATGGGATGGTTGACACCTTACTTTCAGATGAGGGGGAGGTGGTGCGATGAGTACATACGAAGTAATATCTTTAATGATAATCTTTGGTATGTTTACTATATTGTTAATCGCCTTGCACCACCATGCAGCGTGATTAAGTAATTTGTACTCTTAGTGGCAATCGTATTTTGTGAATTCGATTGTTTTTTTGTTTTTAAAGGATTACAAGAATGCTATACTATAATTATAACTATTTTAGGGAAATAGGTGATATATATGAACAATGATATTAGATGGAAACAAAGATTTGAAAATTTCAAAAAGGCTACTATCCAGCTTACAGAATTTATAGAAAAAGAAGAATTAAACAAATTTGAAGTTCAAGGATTAATACAATGTTTTGAATATACTTTTGAATTAGCTTGGAAAACTATGAAAAATTATTTGGAGCAAGAGGGTTTTGATGTGAAAAGTCCTAGAAAAACAATACAAACAGCTTTTCAGATACAGCTAATCACTGATGGACATGCATGGATTGATGCATTGGAAAAAAGAAATCTGATGGCACATACATATGATGAAGGAAAAGCAATGGAAGCAGAAGAACTAATAAGGAAAAAATATTATCAAATCATTAAAAAGCTTTGTTGCAAGCTAGGGGAGTTAATATGAAATTTGGACTAAAAAATTTTGAATTAAATTATATTATTGATGCTCTAAAAAAATTTGATGTAATAGAAAAAGCTGTTATATTTGGATCAAGGGCTAAAGGAAATTACAAACCAGGCTCAGATGTAGATATAGGTATTTATGGTGAAAATATAAATTTTGACACTATATCAGCTCTTCATGCTATGTTAGAAGAAAAAAGTCCACTGCCATATTTTTTTGATATTGTAGATTATACTCATTTAAAACATATAAAATTAAAGGAACATATTGATAGAGTCGGGAAAGTAATTTATGAAAAAGAAAAGTGACACAAGAGTACGGTTCTTTTGTGCTGTTTTGAAACTAATTCTTGAGAGGGAAAAAGGCACAGGAGTTGTGGGCTTTTTTTGAAGAGTACCGCAGGAAAGAGGAGAGAGAGAAGGATTGAGCCGAAGGCGATGGAGGAGAGAAAAAATATTGTATAAATCTTTGACTTCAGTAAATAGAGTTTGATATAATTAATTTAATAAGGTGGGAGGTATAAAAAATGGAACAAGAAATATTAAAATTGATATTAAGCAAACTTGATAATATTGAAAAAGAGCAACAAGAAATGAGAAAAGAGCAACAAGAAATGAAAAAAGAGCAACAAGAAATGAAAAAAGAGCAGCAAGAAATGAAAAAAGAACAACAAGAAATGAAAAAAGAACAGCAAGAAATGAAAAAAGAACAACAGGGAATGAAGATGCGTCAAGATGAAATGTATATTATGCAAAGAGCAATTGAGGAAAATATAAAAATAACTAGGGCAGAGCAAGAGAAAATGCAATTTACTTTGGCAGATATTCAAGGTAAGGTAACAGCTCTTACAAATAAAGTTAAAAAACATGATAATGTTATTAATCAAATAAGAGCTATAAAGTAAACATATAGGACACAAGGGGATTCTCAACGGCGGGGACGGTTATCCTGGTTGTTTTAGGGGAGTGTATGAACAGGATCATAGTTTTATAGAAAAATTAAAGAAAGCTGTTGGATAGAAACTAATAGAAAGAAGCTGTTAGTTTTTTTTTGCCATTTTTTAAATGTCTTCCTTAATCAATATTTGCCATAAATATCTAGACTTGAATACAACTTTTATTTATAATATATGTAGTAATAACAAATATAGAGAGTCTAGGGGAAATCTTAATTTATACATATGTAAATATCCCATGTTTCCGGGGATTTTTAATGTGCATAAATTAAAGTTTTGACTGGAATTTCTATAGCACCAAAGAAAAAAACTAGAAGGGAATGGATTACTAAATGATTAAGAAAAGATTGGGTTTAGTTGTGCTATTAGCTATGATAATCCTTATATCGACTTCATGTACACCAAGTGTAGCGGAGCTACAGCCAGCAGTAGATGAGTATAAAGCTAGTCTAAAGCAGATATACAGTGAACTTGATAGTCAATATGCTAAGAACCCAACTAAAGAAGAATGGGCTACCTTTTCTAAGGATTGGATGCCTAAGCTTACAAGCTCGACACCAGAAAAATTAAATGGGAAAATGCCTAAAGAAATCACAGGAGAAGTATCACAGCTTGATAATGTAAAGGGCAAGCTTATGTACCTATGGACTGAATACGATAATAAAATGGCGGGAAAAAAATATTCAGAGGACAATATAAAACAGTTAAAAGAAAATATTGAAAATAATTTAAAGTAAAATTACATAAAATAAGCTAAGGCATATGAAAAAAACAAACCAGAAGAATATATCTGCATAGGGGTTCCTCTGGTTTGTTTTTTTTATGTATAGATTTCCAAAAGTTAAACTTAATTTATACATCTCAAAATATCCGATGTTTGTAGGGATTTTGATGTGTATAAATTAACTATTTAACTGGAATATCTATGGTAATCTTTAAATTAATACTATTTTAATGAAATATTAATAATTCTTTCGTTGACATAAAAAGCAAAGTAATATAAAATCAAAACATAACCGACCGACGAGTCAGTATGTAGAAAGGATGATAGTTTATGAAGAAATATGTTGGTAGCACTATTCTTGTTTTAGTTTTATGCTTTACCTTAGTTGGGACAACCTTAGGGGCAAGTAATATAGTTGATAGCATGGATTTTCAAGGTGAAGGTGCTAATTTAAGCCTAGATAAGGCTATCGAGCAAACAATAGAAAGTAGTCCGTCAATAAAAAAGGCGAAACTGGACCTAGAGCAAGCTGATGTTGACTATGATAAATACAAGAGTAATTTGAGAAAGGCAAAAAAAGCAGATAACACAAAGAATAAAGAATCTGCATCGTATTTGCAGTATGTAACATTGCAAGAGATTGTTGGTGAATATGGATTAGAAAATTCAAAGAGAAACTATAATGCCACAGTGGAAAAACTAAAGGCAGATATAGAAGAGGCTTATTATGGATTGCTTCAAGCACAGCAGCTGGAAGATATTAATAAGGCAAATGTAGAAACGGCAAAGGATTTATATGAGAAGACCAATAAGAAATTTGAGTTGGGATTGATCGCAAAGCAGGAAGTAATCAATAGTGAATTAAGTATGATTAAGGCGGAAAACGACTATAAATATGCACAAAATATCGTAAAGAATGCTAAAATGGGCTTGAATATGATATTAGGCTATGATGTGATGAAGGAAATAAAATTGCAGGATGAATTGAAATACAAGGAATTTGAAGCAGGCAGTATAGCAGAAGGGGTTTCAAAGGCATTATTAAACAGAAATGAAATAAAAGCAGCAGAGGTTGGTTATGAGATATCAAAGGTTAACTTTGCTATAGCGGAAAAGAAATATCCAGATGTTACATATCAGTTTAGAGAAAGCAAGGTTAATGTAGAGAAAGCAGAAAAGGAACTTGAAGATGCTAAAAAGGCCATTGAAATGGAAGTAAGGGGTAACTACCTAAATGTAATTCAAAAGCAAGAAGAAATAAAGGCGGGAAAGAAATCAGTAGAATTGGCAGAAGAAGCCCTGAGACTTAGTAGGCTATCCTATGATGTAGGGATGAGCGTATTAACGGATGTTCAAAAGGCTCAAACAGCATTTCTTCAAGCAAAGCTAGGACTTTCAAAAGCTATACTGGATTATAATTTAGCCGTTTTAAAATATGAAGATGTCATAGGAGTAGGAAGAGCAACCATATGGACAAGCGGCTTCTAAATAAAAGCATATGATATTCATAAAAACCTACAATCCTTTATTAAGATCGTAGGTTTTTTACATTTAAACAATATAAAAATAGTTAATATATAAACTATTTACATATAAAATATAAAGTGATATAATATTAATATATAAAATATAAATCTATTTAGTATCAATACATAAAATATCTGGGAGGTGGATCAGTGAATAAACGGAAACAAATATATGAAAGCTATAATTGGATAGGAGAAATTGCCAATAAAACAATTGTTGAACTAAAGAAAACCGCCGAGATATTGGAAGAAACCCATAATAATTTTTTTAACAAATTTGATATATCTAGTACTAAGTTTAATCTTTTGGTGATTCTATACAATGCTCCGGAAGAAGGCATGACTTTGTCGGAAATTGGTGGAGAAATGTTGGTTACAAAGGCAAATATAACTGGACTTGTGGATCGGTTGGAAAAACAAGGCTTTGTAACTAGAAGAAGACATCATAGGGATAGAAGAAAGGTAATGGCTGCAATAACTAAGCCAGGTAGGGAGTTTACTGAAAGAGTTATTGGGGAATACAAGGTATGGTCAAAGGATGTGATGACCATATTAGGTGATGATGAAAAAAGTCGATTATTGGGCCTATTCAGAAAGCTTCAAACGGGCTTGATTAGTAAAAAATTAGTTTAGGGAGGAGCAAAAGATAATGAGAAAAAGAGTATTTATAACAACTATTTTAATATCACTACTGGTATTTAATGTGGCCTTTGCAGTGGATGATATAAAAGAAGTAAAAAAGTCAACGGAAGAAAGTAAGACCATATCACTTACAATAGAAGAATCAGTTAAGCTTGGTCTTGAAAACAGTATAGATTTAAAGATTGTAAAGAATGAAATAGACTTAAGCGCTTTGAAGCAGAAGAGAACAAAAAATTTGAGTAAAAAGCTTGAGGATGGTGACGATAGAATAAGGGATGCAAGTGGACAAATAAACAAAGCTCAGCAGCTTTTAAATGCAGGAATCTCTCCTATTGATAAAAAAATAGGTAGTATTACTATTAAAGCTGGTCAACCAATACCAGATAGTATACCTGCTGATCAAAAGGCTGCAATTATACAAGGTATACAAGCAGAACTAAATAATAAGAAGAAAGCCCTTGAAGGTGGCGAGCTTTCCCTTGAAAGCTCACTAGATCAAGCGGGAATATCTATATCAGAAAAATTAAAATTTGAAACCTTAGATTCATTAGGGGTAAATTCAACATCGGATTTGATGACAACTATGGCAAATGTATCCTACGAAGTGACAAATGCTTCCTATGATATATACAAAAATAAGATTGCCATGCTTATACAAAAAAACTATTACGATGTACTAAAGGCTCAGAAGATATTGGCGGTAAAACGAAAAGCCATGGAAAGAGCTAAAAAGCAATATGAATTTTCAAAGGATAGCTTTGAGGTAGGTATGAAGGCCAAGGATGATATGTTACTTGCCGATGTCTATTATAAAAGTACTGAGATAGAATTCAGAAAAGCAGAGGGAGAACTTGAAAATGCTTTTATAGAATTAAAGAAAAATTTGAATGTTTCTTTAGATACAGAAATAGTACTTACTGATGTCCTAGTAGATGAAAGCGAGACGCCGGATTTTGAAGAGGGATTAAAGAGTGGTATGAAGAACAGATTGGAGATAAAAAAAGCCGTAGGCGAAGTAGCTATATATGATTTGAATTTTGAAGCTACGAAAAAGAAATATCCTTCTAATACCTATACACATAAGGAAGCAAAATTACTTAAGGAAAAGAAAAGATTGAATTATGACAAAGTATTTCAAGATGTAGAAACATCAATAAAACAGTCCTATGAAACCCTTATAACCGTTGGAGATATGCTTGAAAAGGCAAAGGATATGGTGGAAAAAGCAAGAGAAAGCGTTGAAATAGCAGAATTCAAATACAAAGAGGGCTTCGGTGTTGAGAGCAGTCTTCTTAAAAAACTTGATTTAGAAACCGCGGCAGGAACAATCGTAGAGGTATTAGCCGCTGAGGAAAATTTATCAAATGTGGAGGAGAAGGTTGTACAAATAATGTATAGCTATAATCTGGCTAAGGTTAAATATTATAATGATGCAGGGAAGTTTATTTATTAATAAAAAACGTTGAAGGCTTTAGGGTCAATGAATGGGGACAGTCTCCCGGATACATAAAAGGAATATGTGTCACATGGGACTGTCCCCATATCGCAGACATTTTAAAGCTGGATTATATATTTTGAAAGGGGAAATATAGGATGAAGAGTTTAAGTAAATCCATATGCATTTCAATCTGTTTATTGATGCTTTTAATGACGGGTTGTAGTGCTGGTGCTGAGGGAAAGGATGCAGTAAATGTATTTAATGAAGAAGAGGGGATAGTATCTCAGGGAGTTATAGAAGCTAAGGAAGTCAGTATAAATAGTAAGATACCAGGAAGAATCGGAAAGATATACGTGGAAGAGGGTATGGAAATAGAGGCAGGTAAACCAATCGTTGAAATAACCAGTGAAGAGCTTCAGGCTAAGAAGGAACAGGCCCTTGCCCTTGTAAAGGCTGCTGAGGCGGCTCATAAAGCAGCAAAGGGACAGGTTCAAGCGGCACAGTCTTTATCTCAAAAGGCACATAATGGAGCTAGGGAGCAGGAAATAGCCAAGGCTCAAGCCTACTATGATCTTATGGTTTCTACATATGAAAGGGTAGAAAAACTTTATGAAAAGGGTGCAGTTTCTGAGCAGAAGAAGGAAGAAGTTAAAACACAATTGGAGGTTGCTAAGCAAACATTGAGTATGGCTAAGGAAGGGGCAAGAAGTGAGGATATAAATAGTGCAGAAGCCCTTGTTACTCAAGCATTATCAATGGAACAGGCTGCAAAGGGCAAGCTAGAGCAAGCACAAGGCGGACTTCAAGAGGTTGAGGCTTATTTAAAGGATACTAAAATATGCGCTCCTATAAACGGTACTGTGACTCAGATAAATGCCGACGAAGGTGAGCTTGTGTCTACGGGAATGTCAATAGCTACCATCACAAACCTAAATAAAGCATGGGTAGAGGTTAAGATTAAGGAAACAGACCTTGAAAAGATAGCCTTAGGTCAAGAAGTGAAGGTAAAGGTGCCTAGCTTTTCAGATGAAATATTTAAGGGGAAAGTAGTACGAATTAACAAAAAACCTGACTTTGCTACTAAAAGAGCTACTAATGATAATGGGAATTTTGATATCATTGCCTTTGGTGTAAAGATAGAAATAGAAAACAATGAAAAGGTATTAAGACCAGGAATGACAGCCTTTGCTCAGTTTTTAAAATAGGTGGTGAAAGCCGTGATAAGCAGCCTTTGTACTACGATAAAAAGAGAATTCGATATAATGGTGAAGGCGAAGATGATATTCATAGTAATTATACTCATCCCTCTCCTTACCAATTTTTTATTCGGTTATGAATTTGGAAAGGATGTACTGACTAAGATACCCATGGCAGTATATGATGGAGATAACTCATCAATTAGTCGAATGATAGTGGAACAATTTAGAGAAAATGATATGTTTGATGTTAAGTATTACTTAAAAAACAGTGATGATATGAAGGGCTTAATGGATGACAGTAAGATAAGGGTAGGAATGGTGATCCCCAAGGGCTTTGGTAAGGATGTGACAGGAACCAAGTCCCCAAGTATATTAATGGTATATGATGGCAGTCACATGCCCATGGCAGCTGCTGCCAAGAAAAGTGCATCGGAGATACTATTGACCTTAAAAACCGGTGTATTTATGAAGCTGCTGCGGGGTAAGCTAAATCTTCCTGCGGACACAGCACAAAAAGTGGCTTTAGCCATAAATTTTAGCAGTAGAACATTGTATAATCCTACGGGAAGCTATAAGAACTTCTTAAACATAGGATTTGGAACTGCCATAGTACAATCAGGAATTGCCATAATGGCGGCAACAGCCATTAGGAGAGAAGAAATAGAAAAGGAAAAAAGCAAAAGAATAGGATATTTATTAGGGAAAATTATTTTCTATGGACTTTTAGGCTGGCTTTCCCTCGTATTATGTATATTTATTCAGAATAAGGTATTTAATATTCCACTTAGGGGACAATTCACCCATGCAGTGATACTCAGTATGGCACTTTCATTTGCAGTGGCATCCTTAAGCTTAATGATTTCCACATGGATTAGGGACTATATGTTTGCCACATTAGTAAATGCGGTCATATTCATACCTAATACAGTAATGGTAGGGTATACATGGCCAGTTTTATCTATGCCAAAACCCTATAGGATATTAGCTAATTTTTATCCCTTTTATCATTTTATAGATAATCTAAGGGACTTGTTCCTAAAGGGATTACCTATCTCAAAAATGGGTGGAGATATAGTATGGTTTATTAAGTTTACCATAGGGGTATTGATCATTGGTATACTAGGCATTTTGACGGCAAAGGGACGGGAATATATTGAGGAAAGTTCTCCAGATAAGGGGGGAGAAGAAATTGTCATTTCTTAAGATGATATTTAAAGAGTTAAAAAATACGATTTTAGATAGAGATGTCATACTGCTGATTTCATTAGGCTCTATATTTCTGACTCTTTTATTTGGTGGAGTATATATAAACAGCTATATTGAGGATATACCCGTTGCCATATTGGACGAAGATAATTCTAGCTTGAGTAGGATGATCGTACAACAGTTTGGTGATGACGATAGATTTGATTTGACCTATCATATAAATACAAGGGAAGAACTCAAGGATTTGATTGATTCCAGAAGGGTTCACATGGGGGTGTATATACCGCCGAATTTTTCTAAGGACGTTATGACCTTGGAGTCCTCCGACGTATTGATTCTTGTAGATGGAACCAACATGGTTGTAGGGAACAATGCATATGCCCAGGCTGTAAGTATAATTCAAACAATAGCCGCGGGAACGCAAATAAAGCTGATAGAGGCCAAGGGAATAGTGCCGAGTTTATCATATAATGTAGCTATGCCCTTTCAATTTACCGATAGAATGTTATATGATCCAAAGATGACATATATGAACTATCTGATCGTAGGATTTATTGGAATTTTTTTGCAACAGGTTATGTTTTCGGGTGTGGGAATAAGCGTTGTAAAAAGAGGAGAATATTTTGCAGGTAAAAATACAATCAAAAAGCTTGTACCAAAGGTAATTGCCTTAGCTATACTGGCGCTATCATCTATGTGTATTGCGATTCACATAGCCCAAAGGGTTTTTAATGTTCCTATAAGGGGGAGTATAGGCATTGGATTACTATTTGCCTTTGTATTCATATTGGCAATCACCTGTCCAGCGATTATATTGGCTTCAATCGTAAAGGACAAATTGAAGTTTGCACAAATTTCATATATGCTGTCCCTACCTACCTTTGCAGCCAGTGGATACCTGTGGACCATTGATCAGCTGCCGGCCCCGATGGTTGCTGTTTATAAATGTCTATGGCCCCTTATATACTTTGTAAGGCCCTTTGATGAGGTTATGGTAAAGGGCTTGAGATTTGAAATGATTAAGGGCAATATATATGGATTGCTTTTATATACCTTGATATGGATGCCCATAGCAATATTTATATTGAAAAGGAGATATAAAAACACTGAATGTACAAACTAACTTTTGGAAAAAATAGAAAAACTTTAACAAAATTTTAAAATATTGATATATAATAGAGATATGGTCTAATATCAAAATGTTGAATGTTATTCGGGTAAGTTTCGATGGCTTTTGATTTTGGGGTCCGATCTATGATATGGGGACAGACATTTAAGTTATAAGTTATAAGTTCAGAGTTCTAAGTATTTAGGTCAAGTCTTTTGGGTCTTCAAATACCTAAAAGGTTTGACATAAAACCTTGGAACTTGTAACTTGAAACCTCAAAAGCCCAACCCTTATAATTTATCACTTAGAACTGACAAAGCACAGCTTTGTCACAAACGGGGTGAATACATGGAAAATATAATTGATAAAATAGTGGATATAGATAGAAAGGCCCTTGATATAAAGGCAAAGACGGAGAAAATACTGCAGGACAATGGAAAAAAATTGAATGAAAAACTGGCTGAAATAGAAAAAAAGGAACTAGAAAATGCCAAAAAAGTTGGGGAGAAGAAATACCGAAAGCTTATAAAGCAAGGAGAAAATGAAAGGGATGAAATAAAATCCCATACAAAAAAAGAATGTAGAAAGCTAGAAGAAAGCTATACTAAGATTCATAAAAAATTAGAAAAAGAAATTTTTTCTGTAATATTTAAAGATAATTAACTGAGCAAATTGTGAAATCACCTTCTACAAAACCATCAAATATGCTTATATCTAATATACAAACCATTACTATAAAACAAACATTTCCATAGCATCTATTCAAATAATCATATCAAAATACTCTTATTTTTCCTTTATTCATACCAATATCTAATACAACAATCCAACTCCTAAATATACATATCACCCCATGGAATCGACCTAAATTTCATTTTCAACCATAGGAATGACCTGAAATTTTAATCTTAATCCATCACTAAAGACAATGCCACCAAAGCCCCCAACATCACTGAAAAAGGATGTGAAATTATGGGAAGCATAAAAAGATTTGCTGCTATAAATACGAAAATAAGGACATTGGAAGGACGACTTTTAACGGAGCATGACTACAGTAGATTGATAGCAATGAATAGTGTTGGTGATATAGCAAGATATCTAAAGGAGCATACTGCCTATACCACCGTACTTGAAGGCATTAATTTGTCATTGATAAATACGGATAAATTGGAGCTGTTACTAAAAAAATATATAGTGCAGCAATATCAAAGGCTCATACATTATTTTACCGATGAATATAGGAAGTTGTTTAAAATACTTTTCACAAGGTATGAAATAGAGGATTTAAAAATATTTTTAAGGGCCATAGACCGAGAAGAGAGCCTGGCAAATGTAAAGGATATGGTGGTATACTCGGGCATTTACAGCACTATAGATTACGATGACTTAAGCCTATCAAAGAATTTAGAGGGATTAATAGATAGATTGAGGGGAACCGTTTATCATAATGCATTGAAGGCATATACAAGGGAAGACCAAGAAAAAAGATTATTCTATATGGAAATGTCATTGGATCGTCTATATTTTAAGCTGCTCGCTGAAAAGCTAGAAAAGTTAGATAAAAGGGATAAGGATATATTAAGGGAGCTTCTTGGAAAAAATATAGATCTTATGAATCTTCAATGGATATATAGGGGTCTCAAATTCTATGGGCTTTCTCCAGAAGAGCTTATAAACTATACCCTGCACAATGGCCATTATTTGAATTTTAAAAGAATAAAGGAGCTGTGTTATGCAAAAAACGAAGGGGAACTCATATATAAGATGATAGATTCAAAATATGGCTTTTTGTTTGATAATAAGGATACACTAGAAATATTTATGGAAAGGCGTATAGAAAGATACCTATATTTTCTTTTACTTGATTATAAAAGGAAAGAGAAGATGAATATAATTGAAGCCGTTGTATTTATACATCTTTTAGAATATGAAATGCGGGATATCATATCCATAGTGGAAGCAGTACGATATGGAATGGATGAGGAAAGCACTACAAAATTCTTAGTTAGAGTTATTCAATAAATGAATGTGGGAGTCTTTGAGGGGAGGTGTAGTTATGGCAGTGGAAAAGATGGAAATGCTTAACCTAGTTGCACCCATGGATGAGATAGATAACATTTCAAGGGATATAGTCTTACTTCAAAATATTCATATTGTAAATGCTTTAAATGAAATAAACAAAAGTAACTTTACCCTGTGTGTATTAGAGGAAAATCTCGAGGAGCTTGTGGATATGTGTGTCATTAAACCCTATATGAAGGAAGCTGATTACAAGGGCATATCTGAAAAAATTAATAATTTGATGGGCTATCTTGGGTTGGATAAAGCTATCAAAGAAAAATATATAGATGAATCCTATGATTTTCAAGACTCGATAAAGGAAATAGAGGATATTTATCCAGAAATTTGTGGAGTTTATAAAGAAAAATTTATTTATAATCATGAGCTGAAAAAAATAGAGGAATTTGACAGCCACATACATCATCTAAAGAGAACCAATGTAGATCTAAGCAGCTTAAATAATCTTAGCTTTTTTAGTTATAAGATAGGGATTCTATCAAAGGAAAATATAAATAGGCTTAAGAAAAACTATGAAAATATATCCGCCATTGTTTTACATATAGGCAGTAATACAATAGGGGAGGTATATCTAGTTGTTAGCCCTAAGGACTTGGAAACTGAAACCAATAGGATATTGAACTCAGTGAATTTCCATGAGCTAGATATTCCAAAGGAATTTTTAGGAACTCCAGACCAGATAGTTGTCAACGTGGAGCAGAAAATAAAGGAAAATAAAGGAAAGCTAGAGTTGGTGAATCATAGGCTGGCACAATTAAAAGAGAAATACGGGTCTTCGGTTGAAAGGGCATATAGCAGACTGAGACTTGAGGAAGAAATAGTTCAGATAAAAAAGGAAACTGCCTGCACAAACAGCTATTTCTATCTCTCGGGCTGGGTGCCAGCCAGAGACAAGAAAAGAATCGAAAAGCGGTTTGAGAAATATGGGCATATGGTGCTTACTATGTTTAAGGATGTTTCTGAGGTTCACAAATACATAATTCCACCCACTAAGCTTAAAAATAATAGACTGACTAGGCCCTTTGAATCCCTAGTAAAGATGTATGGGGTTCCCTCCTACGACGAACTCGATCCCACATTGTTTTTGAGCATCACCTATATGCTTTTATTTGGGATGATGTTTGGGGATGTTGGGCAGGGGCTGATATTACTTTTAGCTGGTTTATATTTCAGCAGGAAAAACAAAGATAGCTTGTATGGGGGAATACTGGCAAGGCTTGGGCTTAGTTCAACCATATTTGGATTTTTATATGGAAGTGTATTTGGATTTGAACACATTATTCCCGCCCTATTGGTACATCCCATAGAGCATATAAGCTTTATGCTGACGGGGTCTGTTGTCATGGGAATTATACTGCTTATCACAAGTTTTGGCTACAGTATTGTTAATAAAGTAAGGCAAAGGGATATAAAGGAAGGCATATTT
Source organism: Maledivibacter sp. (assembly GCA_025210375.1). Lineage (NCBI taxonomy): Bacteria > Bacillati > Bacillota > Clostridia > Peptostreptococcales > Caminicellaceae > Maledivibacter > Maledivibacter sp. Next base: position 124,054 of record JAOASB010000052.1, read on the forward strand.
GGTAGAAATGGCTTAAATGGATTGATATTTTACTTAAGCCTATTGGGTCTTGTGGCCAATGTTGCACTTAAAAGAGAGATAATCCCATCCACTGTGCTTTACTTAATATTATTGATTTCCTTAGTCCTTATTGTGGTTAGGGAGCCAATGGCTAATCTAATACTTAAGAAAAGACCACTATATCACGAGGAGATATCTAGCTACTATATAGAAAGTGGCTTTGATATATTTGAAACTCTACTTAGCATGATGAGTAATACGATTTCCTTTATAAGGGTAGGAGCATTTGCCCTTAATCATGTTGGACTTTTCATAGCCTTTCAAACCATGGCAAAGCTCATGAACAATTTTGCGGGAAGCATAATCATTTTTCTAATAGGCAACATCATTATAATATTCCTTGAAGGCTTAATAGTATTTATTCAGGGGTTAAGGCTACAATACTATGAGCTTTTCAGTAAATATTATAAGGGTGAGGGAATAGAATTTGAGCCGGTGAAATTAGGGGCTAAATATTAACTGGGGGTAATAAACATGAAATACATACTAATTTCTTCAATAATCATTGTGATGTTAACAATAGGTTCTGGAATGATGATGGCATATATGAATTATGAGGGATCAAAGCCAAAGCTCAAAAAGGCACTTAAGTTCAATTTATTTACCTTTATTCCAATGATGCTTATGGCTCTTATAATCCTAGTACCCGATATAGTTTTGGCTATACCCCAGGGGGGAGCAAATCCTTCGGGCTTAGGATTTATCGCAGCGGCTCTTTGTACTGGTCTTGCAACCATAGGAGCAGGCTATGCAGTTGGAGCAGTTGGTTCTTCCGCATTAGGAGCGGTATCGGAAGATCCAAAGATACTTGGAAAAACCTTGATATTTGTTGGCCTAGCCGAAGGTATAGCCATATATGGATTGATCATCTCCATATTGATACTTGGTAGATTATAGGGTTTTATCATGAGATCCTATTTAATATGTGATGATAAGGATACCCTTATAGGAATGAGACTCGGTGGCATTGAAGGGGTTCTCGTTAATACCAGGAAGGATATATTAGATCAGCTCAAGAAAGTATTGTCCGATGATAGTGTGGGAATTGTAATCATTACGGAGAGTATATTATTGATGGCTGAAGATGAGATCATGAAAATAAAATTAGAAAGGGAATATCCATTGATTACGGCAATACCCGGTAGAGATGTGAAGAAAAGAGAAGATTATATATCTAAATATATAAGGGAGTCAATTGGAATCAAGATATGAGGTGGTAATTATGATTACAGTGGAAGAGAAACTCGATGTATTCACAAAATTGGTGCTTGAAAAGGTACAAAGAGAATATGAGGAAAAGAAAAAAGAAATAGATGAAAAAAATAATGAAATAATTCAGGGCCATAAATCGGAGATAAGTGAAAGGGCCCATAAATTAATTATAAATATAACTGGTAGGGGAGAAATACAAAAAAATCGTTTGATTTCAAGGGCAAAGGTTGAAGGTAAAAGGATTGTTTTAAGTAAGAAGGAAGAATTGTTGGAAAAGCTCATAGGAAATATAGAGGGAAAGGCCGTTCAATTTACATATGAAGACGACTACAAGGGTTATATTGTGAATAGTTTATGTGAAGCCCTTGAAAATTTAAAAAATAAAAAATCTATAATACTGTTTTTAACAGATAAGGACAGGGATAGATACAGGGAATTAATCATAAATACAGTAAGAGAGAATGGCTTTGACAGTGAAAACACACAGATTCAAAGCCTAGAACCTGGATTAATAGGGGGAGTAATAGCTATAGATAGGGAAAAAACAGTTAAAGTAGACTGCACCATAAAGACTAGGATAGAGGATAATAGAAATATGATTGGTAGGGTATTATATGATGCCCTGGATAGGAAATAGTAGAGAGAGCGGTTTTTAAGCTTCAACCATAGGGGATGACAAAAAAGACGGTAGCACGAGGTGATGGGATGATTAGATCAGGAATCATAACTCTCATAAATGGTCCTGTTGTCAGAGCAAAAAAAATGTCTGATTTTAAGATGAGAGAAATGGTAATGGTAGGGAATAAGAAGCTCATAGGTGAAGTAATATCCATAGAAGGGGATGAAGGGACTATACAGGTCTATGAGGAAACCGAGGGATTAAGGCCCGGAGAAAGGGTCATATCAACGGGGAAGCCTTTATCTCTAAAGCTCGGACCGGGAATGTTAGGAAATATTTTTGATGGTATAGAAAGACCTTTAAAAAAAATAAATGAAATTTCTGGAAGTTTTATAGCAGAAGGTATAGGACTCATATCCATCGATGAAGAGAAGAAATGGGATGTAAAGATTTTAGTAGGGGAAGGGGATAACTTAAGGGAAGGAACTATTTTTGGAAGGGTTCAGGAAACATCCCTTATAACCCATAGATTACTTGTACCTCCGGGAGTGAATGGAAGGGTAAAGTGGACTGTGGAGGATGGTAAATACAATATCGAAGAAAATTTGGTAGCCATAGAAGATGAAAAGGGAAATCAACATGATCTAAGGATGTATCAGAAATGGTCTGTAAGAGAGCCGAGACCAGTCACAGAGAGACTTCCTATTGATATTCCCCTCATAACTGGGCAAAGGGTTTTGGATATGTTTTTTCCCATAGCTAAGGGTGGAACTGCCGCCATACCTGGAGGCTTTGGAACTGGTAAAACCATGACCCAGCATCAGCTTGCAAAATGGTCCGATGCAGATATCATAGTTTATATAGGCTGTGGTGAGCGTGGAAACGAGATGACCGAGGTTTTAGAGGATTTTCCAAAGCTTATTGATCCTAAAACCGATAAACCAATAATGGAGAGAACCATATTAATAGCTAATACCTCTAACATGCCCGTTGCCGCTAGAGAAGCCAGCATATACACGGGAATCACAATGGCGGAGTATTTTAGAGACATGGGATATCATGTCGCTGTTATGGCTGATTCCACCTCCAGATGGGCAGAGGCCCTAAGGGAGATATCGGGAAGACTTGAAGAAATGCCTGCGGAGGAAGGATATCCCGCTTATTTGCCCTCAAGACTTGCGGAGTTTTATGAAAGGGCAGGATATGTAACGACTTTGAATGAGGAAGAGGCATCGGTGACGATCATAGGTGCCGTTTCACCTGCCGGTGGAGATTTTTCTGAACCAGTAACTGAGAATACTAAAAGGTATGTGAACGCCTTTCTAGGTCTGGATAAGAGGCTTGCCTATGCCAGGCATTATCCTGCAATCAACTGGCTTACAAGTTATAGCGGATATATAAAGATACTCCATCATTGGTATAGTGAAAATGTTGGCGAGGATGCCTTGGAGATTAGGAATAAATTCATGGAGATACTTCACAAGGAAAACAAGCTCCAGGAGATTGTGCAGCTTGTGGGTGAGGATGTACTTCCCGATGATCAAAGGCTTATACTTGAGATATCAAAGGTTATAAAAATAGGTTTTCTGCAGCAAAATGCCTTTCATAAGGTGGATACCTATGTGCCCATAAATAAACAGTATGAAATGTTAATGGTTATAGATTATTTATGTACAAGGGCCTTTGAAGGTATAAAGAAGGGCATACCTATATCTCAAATAAAGGATAAAAAAATCTTTAGTGATGTAACCAAGCTAAAATACACTATTCCCAATGACGATTTTAGGGGAATAGAGGCATTGAAAGAAGAAATAGATGAGTATTATGATAATCTTTTAGAGCGGTATGAAGGATAAGAAGCACAGATCATTATATATTAGGACGTGATTTCATGAAGAAGGAATACTTGAGATTGGATAAAATAGAAGGCCCATTGATAATGTTATCCGAGGTTGAGGATGCATCCTATGGTGAAATTATAGATATAGATATTGAGGATGGAAAAAGAAAGGGAAAGGTAATAAAGATAGAAGAGGACAAGGTGGTGGCCCAGGTTTTTGAAGGCACAGCTGGATTGTCCACAAGCAACACATCTGTGAGGTTTACGGCTAAGCCCTTTGAAATACCCCTTTCAAGGGAGATATTAGGTAGAACCTTTAATGGCATTGGATACCCCATTGATAATGGTGGAAAAATATACAGTGACAATAAATATAATGTCAATGGAAGACCTATAAATCCCGTGGCAAGGAAATATCCAAGGAACTATATACAAACGGGAATTTCTTCAATAGATAGCCTAGCCACTTTGATAAGAGGGCAGAAGCTTCCCATATTTTCTGGAAGCGGTATGTCCCATAATGAATTGGCGGCTCAAATAGTTAAGCAGGCTAAGATCAGTTCAGACAGTGAGGAAGAATTTGGGATAGTGTTTGCAGCCATAGGGGTAAAGCATGATGATGCGAACTATTTTAAAAGAAGCTTTGAGGAATCTGGAGCAATAGAAAGGGTTGCCATGTACCTAAATCTTGCCGATGATCCCATCGTTGAGAGAACAATTACTCCTAGATGTGCTTTGACAGCCGCTGAATATCTTGCCTTTGAAGAGGGAATGCATATACTTGTAATAATGACTGATATAACCAGCTATTGTGAAGCCCTTAGGGAGATTTCTTCTGCTAGAGAAGAGGTTCCCAGCAGAAAGGGGTATCCGGGATATCTTTATTCAGACCTTGCAGCATTATACGAAAGAGCGGGAATGATGAAGGATAGCAAAGGGTCCATAACATTGTTGCCTATACTCACAATGCCCAATGATGATATAACCCATCCCGTTCCCGATTTGACAGGATATATCACAGAGGGACAGATAGTTTTAGGAAGAGAACTTTATCAAAACAATATTTATCCCCCAGTAAATATATTGCCATCACTTTCTAGATTGATGAAGGATGGAATAGGTAAGGGATATACAAGGGAGGATCACCCCGAAGTATCAAACCAGCTTTTTGCATCCTATTCTAGAGTCCAAGAGGTAAGAGCCTTGGCTCAAATAATAGGTGAGGATGATTTATCGGATATGGATAAAAAGTATATGCAGTTTGGGAAAAATTTTGAGGGCAAATTTGTAACCCAAGACTTTGATGAAAATAGAAGCATAGAAGAAAGCCTTGACTTAGGGTGGAAAATACTAGGGATACTGCCCAAGGAAGAATTAGACAGATTGAGCCCAGAGATGATAGAGAGATATTATAGAGAATGAGATATATTGAATGTTTTTTTTGAAGGGAATGACCAGATATGCAAAATATCACTCCAACTAAAGCAAACCTAATAAAAGCAAAGAGCCTTTTGGATTTTTCTGAAAAGGGATATGAGCTTTTGGATAAGAAGAGGAGTGTTTTGGTAAGGGAAATGATGGGACTTATTCATAGGGTTAAGGACGTACAAAGGAGAATAACTGCTACCTTTGAAGAGGCCTATAGAGCCCTTGAGGTAGTTAATGTGACCATGGGAGTAAATAATGTTGAAGAGGTTTCCATATCTATTCCCAAGGTTGAAGAATATGAAATACTTCTTAAAAGTATTATGGGAGTTGAGATTCCAACGGTAAAATTTGAGCAAAAAGTCCTAAGGCCCTACTATGGATTTTTTAGAACCAATCCAGCTATGGATATAGCTGTAACAAAATTTAGGGAGGTTAAGCATCTTATATATGAGTTGTCAGAGATAGAAAACTCAGTTTATAAGTTGGCTATGGAAATTAAGAAGACCCAAAAAAGGGCAAATGCATTGGAAAAGATACAAATACCTAAATATAAAAATCAAGCTAAATTTATTTCTGAGGCTTTAGAGGAAAAAGAAAGGGAGGATTTTTTTAGACTAAAAAAAGTTAAAAAAAGGATGTAAAGAAAATTGCATAAACACCTCAGAAATTGTATAATTTCCTTATATAGTAGAGGATTTCTTTTTTTTATATAGAATAATATATAAGATGTATGATTTACCCTATGTAGATTAAACTTTACAAGGGCATATGTACATATGACAAAATTAAAGTTATACATTTTTTATTAACAAATCTATATCCATATCTCGGTTTGTTAATAAAAAATGTGTGAAATATTGTGGAAAAGCATTTTTCTACAACTACATAATATGGGAATCTTACTACAAACTACATAGGAGGTAAAGTGAATGAAAAAGACAAACAAAATACTAGTTGTATTAGTAACCGTATCTGTATTACTTTTATCCAACACAATAGGAGTACTAGCACTTCAAAGTTTTACTGATGTCACAGATGGACATTGGGCAAAGGATTATGTAGAAAAGATGGCAAAGAAGGGAATAGTAACGGGATATGATGATGCTACCTTTAGACCGTCGGTGAATGTTAGTAAGTTACAAACCATTGTTATGATATTTAGAGCAGTAAAGGCTGCGGATAAATTAGATGGTGTGGATTTAGATAGCATGGTATTTAAAAATAGTATGGTTTTAACTCAATATAATATACCTTCATGGGCAAGACAGGCAGTGGCTTATGCCCTAGAAAACGATATAATCAAGTCATATGACCTTAGAAGCTTTTCAAAGTCCGATGGGACTTCAGAAAATGCTAAAAGAATTGAGGTATCTGTATATATAGGTAAGGCATTGAATAAATATTTAAAGGAAGACTTGAACCAGAACATTATATCCCTTGGATTTAAGGATAAAGCATTTATTTCAGTTGCGGATGCTAAATATGTGGATTTATTAGTGAGAAAAGGCATTGTAGAGGGTGATGAAAATGGTAATTTTAATCCAAATAAGCCTATCATGCGGGCAGCTGCAGCAAAAATGCTTTCATTGAGCTACGATATACTAGATGATTTAGAAGTAAAGGTAGAGCCAGAAAAGGAATTGACAACTAAGGAAGGTAAAATAGTACTTGTAGTCGATGATAATGATTCAATAGTAGTTGAGAATAGCAACGGGGATAAAAACATTTATAAATTCCACGAGGATGCAAATATAGTAATAGATGGGAAAAACTCTCGTTTTAGCAATCTTGAGGAAAAGGAAAATATAAAGGTATATCTTGATGAGGATGGAGTCGTAGTGAAGGCTGAAGTTGATATCACCTTATCGGACTCTGAAGGAGAAGTATATAGTGTAGTTAAGATGGAGGGGTATTATCTATTAACCATCAGGGACAAAGAAAATACCAGTAGAAAAAGAACCTATAAGATTGATAGTGACACAGTTGTAAAGCTTAATGATATAACGGCAAAGCCTACGGAGCTTGAAAAGGGAGATTCAATATCTATCGTTGCTGAGGGTGATTTTATAAAGCAAATAAGTGCCCAATCTAAGACGAGGGTATATGAAGGTATACTTGAAACAGGTATTTATTTCAGTGGAGTTCCTAAGATAAAGATAAAAGCTGCCACTCAAAAGATATATGAGCTTGAGGTAGATGAAGATGTAGAGGTTAGAAAAAACAATAGGAAGACAACCTTGATGAACTTAGTGAAGGGTGATATAGTAACTATAACCACTGAGCATGATAAGGTGGTTAAGATAGTTTCTACTAGTATTGAAGAAGACGATGAGGGTGTAATAACTGAAATAATATTAGGTGCTGTAAACAAGATCACAATTCTAAATGATGCTGGAGAAGAGAAAACATATGCCCTTTCCCCAGATGTAGACATAGATATTGATGATGATAGAAATGTCGAAATTAGTGAATTGAAGATTGATTATAGAGTTGAATTAGATATAGAGAGTGATGTGGTAACGGATATTGATGCAGAAAGGGTGGAAACTAGCAATTCACTGTCAGGGATAATAACAAAAGTACATGATGATTTCGAGGCAATAACAATAAAGGTCACTGAAAATGGTGAGATAAAGAGTTATACGGTTTCCGTAGATGATGCACGTATAATGTCTAAAAATGGTAGTTCTAGAGATTTCAAAGACCTTGATGAAGATGATGAAGTATTTATTTATGGTGAAAATAAAAATGAGATTTTTGATTTTGTGGCAGATAGAATATTTATCATGAAAGAGAATTAAGAATAAATTAATTTTTGGAGGTATGAATTTATGGAAAAGGCAATGATAAGAATGAGAATGAGCATGCACGATGCTCACTATGGTGGAAATTTAGTTGATGGTGCAAAGATGCTTCAGCTATTTGGTGATGTGGCTACTGAATTATTGATCAGACAGGATGGTGACGAAGGTCTATTTGCAGGTTATGAGAGTGTAGAATTTAATGCACCTGTGTATGCAGGAGATTACATCGAAGCCGTTGGGGAAATAACCAAGGTTGGAAATTCTTCAAGAAAAATGAAGTTTGAAGCTAGAAAGGTAATAATTCCAAGACCAGATTTAAGCGATTCAGCATGTGATTTACTAGAGGAACCTATAGTGGTGTGTAGGGCAGTAGGGACTTGTGTAGTGCCTAAGGATAAGCAGAGGAAATAGTTCTAAGTCCTAAGTGGAAAGTTCTAAGTTTTAGGGTCGACCTTTTAGTATGCTTTATGATTTAGATACATATTAGAATTTAGAATGAATGGGAGATGATGTTTCTTATGGAAAAATTGATTATTACTGCTGCTTTAACTGGGGCAGAGGTAACTAAGGAAATACAGCCAAATCTTCCGGTGACTCCTGATGAGATTGCTGAGGCCGCTTATGAATGCTACAAGGCAGGAGCTTCCATAGTACATGTTCATGCTAGGGATAACGAAGGCAGTCCTACTCAAGAATATGAGGTTTATAAGAAAATCAAGGAAAAGATCGAAGAAAAGTGTGATATAATAGTTCAGCCTTCCACTGGAGGAGCTGTATGGCATTCAGCCGATGAAAGGTTACAGCCCGTTGAGCTGGCTCCAGAAATGGCGACTCTTAGCTGTGGAACATGTAATTTTGGACCCGATGTGTTCATGAACTCCCAGGAGTATATTGAAAAGTTTGCTAAGAGAATGAAGGAGCTTGGAGTAAAGCCGGAGATAGAAGTATTTGAAAGAGGAATGATAAATAATGCCATAGGATTAGTTAAAAAGGGTTTTATTGATTCTCCCTTACACTTTGATTTTGTCCTTGGAGTACCGGGAGCTTGTCCAGGAACCCCAGAGGATTTGATGTATATGTTAAGAAGCATACCCGATGGTTCTACTTGGACGGTTGCGGGAATAGGCAAGGATGAGCTTCCCCTCGCCGTTATGGCTATTATCCTTGGTGGAAATGTAAGGGTCGGTTTTGAGGATAATGTTTATTATTCAAAGGGTATATTGGCTGAGTCGAATGCTCAGTTGGTAGAAAGAATAGTACGAATTGCTAAAGAAATGGGAAGAGAAGTAGCCACTCCTAATGAAGCAAGGGAGATATTGGGTATAAAGAAGAAATAGGTGAATATACTATAGGGGTTAATCATATATGTCCTATTAAATTAGGGTTTTGTGTAGAGAAGCCACATATGTTTTCTCATCAAGGAGGTTTGAAATGAAGCTTTTTATTGATACTGCAAATATTGATGAAATAAGGGAAATTAGTGAATGGGGAGTATTGGCAGGGGCTACTACAAATCCATCCCTTATAGCTAAGGCAGGAAGAGATTTAAAGGAAGTAATAAATGAGATAGTTACCATAGTAGATGGGCCAATAAGTGCAGAGGTAGTTGCAGAAAATGCGGAGGATATGATTCAAGATGGAGAAGCCTTGGCAAGTATGCATGAAAATATTGTTATAAAGATTCCTATGACGGAAGAGGGTCTGAAGGCTATAAAGGGTTTGAGTAAAAAAGGTATAAAGACAAATTGCACCTTGATATTTTCAGCAAATCAAGCTTTACTTGCGGCTAGGGCTGGGGCAAGCTTTGTAAGTCCTTTTGTGGGTAGAATGGATGATATAGGTAATGCCGGCATGACGCTTATTAGCGAAGTAGCACAGATTTTTGATATCCATGGAATAGACACAGAGATCATCGCTGCAAGCATAAGGCATCCAATGCATGTAACGGAGTCGGCCCTTCAGGGAGCGCATATATCAACGGTTCCATATAAAGTATTCAAACAAATGTTAAAGCATCCATTGACGGATATAGGTATAGAGAAATTTAATTCAGACTCGGAAAAATCAAATAAATAGAGTGAAAATTAAAGGCTGTTGAGAAATTTGGGTTTCTCAACAGCCTTCGATTTTTATTTAGATTTCATTATGTATTTTCAGCAAGTTTCTAAACTAGCCCTAGAGATCGACATAAATAGCTTTTTAATGCTCAAGTGTAGTTATGTCCGTAAATTTATTTTCATAAATAGTCTTATTTATATTAAAGTAATCTAGATTAAGTTTTTTGATCATATTCTCATCATCTACATATCCGCTGCCCCAAGTGGGATCAGCGATAATCCATTTTCCATTGATCAATATCTCATTCCATGTATGATAAGCTTCCTGAAGCTTACCCTTTCTTATTTTAGTAGGAATATTTGATGCTCTAAGTAATGCAGCATATAAATAGGATATTTCTTCATTACTTCCCTTCTTATCGGTTAATACCATTTTAGCGCTTCTAGGGGATTGGCTTACTGCTTCTGGTTCGTATTCTATATTTTCATATATCCATTCAAAGATTGCCTTTGCTTTATGGGAGTCATTAAGATATTTTTTGTCTACGCCTTCACCAATTTCCTTAGCTAAAGCCACAATATCCACATCATCCTTTTCAACAAATAGACTTGGAATAATATATCTTATATTCTGGGCGCTATAATTTAGCACACTAAATTGCATTATCCTATTATTATCATTGGATTCATTGGTCATTATATCTATATTGTGCTTACCTAGTTCAAAGGGAGTATACAGCTTTGAATTAAATTCGTTGTTCATAATAGGTATCTTGAATCGACAACTTTCAATTTTATTAGATTTATCATTTTTCTTAGATACAGTAATAACAAAGTATTCTAAATCACTATCCTCTTTTATGGTGCCTTTAAAGTCAAATTCATTGTGAACCTCCATTGTTGGAGAAATCTCGGAGCTTAGGGTTATACCATAATCGAAAAATGCATTATATTCTATATAATGTTCACCTTGAGTACTGATCACACCATTGACTTCAATTGTATTGATTATATTTGATATCATAGTTAAAAGCTGACTATCGTTGGATTTAGAGTGGTATGAAAAAGTTACACTATAACCATAGTTGGAAGAAATAAAGTAGTATACAACTTGATTTATTTCAGGAGTCACAGCAGAATTTTTCAAATAAACAATATTCACATCGATATTATTGATGGTCAACCTATCACTTCCAGTGAATACAACTTTATCCTTATAATTATCTAAAATTGCGGACTTATTTTCTTCGGTAAATTGGTCTAAGCCTTTAAGTGCTTCAAACTCTTCAATATTTACAAGCATTTGAATACTGTTTTCATCATCTTTATATCCAAATTTATTAGAATCATCAGAGCTATCCCAATACTCAGGTATCATGACATTAACACCAGGGTCAAAGTACTTAGATATGTATGAGATATCATCTATCAACTTAGGCTCTTTTACATTGTCATCATCGGAGCTTAACAATACAGTCCTATTTTTATCATCCCATTTAACGGCAAAGCCAAAGCTTTGAGAAATAAATCTCACAGGAACCAAGGTTCTATCATCTCGTATAATTGGAGGAGAATCCAAGGTGAAGCTGTTTCCATTTCTATATGCTATCTTGTCTCCAATCTTAAGCTTTATGAACACATCTGAAATATCCTTATATCTTCTATATCCAGTAACTGTTTGTATTTCCTCATGCCAATCAACTTTTGCTCCAAGGTGTTCAAATATGGTTCTCATAGGAACCATAGTTCTATCATTTTCAATGATAGGGTCAGTATCAAATTCTAATGTTTTTCCATTTAACTTAACCTTTATCACCTGTGGTTCATCATCAGGTGCAACTGCATATACATTTATATTTAGAAAACTTAAGAATATAAAGAGTGACATTAATATAGATAGTTTTCTTTTCATAAAAGCACCTCCCCAAATTTCTTTTCATTAAGTTTAATGCTGCATAGTATTATAGGATAATATGGCAGTATACAAATAAAAGTAATTTTGTCCTATTTCTTCTTACTATAAATATATCATAACTACTTTAGTATATACCTTTTTACTCAAATATTTAAAAAAAATGTATAATATGTGTAATAAAACTGTAATAATTAGATATATAAGCAAATCCCATGATATAGGGAGTTTTAATACAATAGGAATTTTAGATTGGTCGCATTTAATTATAAATTGTGTTATAATGGTTACGAATAAATCACAAGTCTCAAGACAATGTGGGTTAAAATCCTTTCTATAGGTAAACGATACTAGACTTATAATCCTGAAGTTGTTTATTCAGATTAAATAAAAGTTATCTTCTTTTTATCATATTTCCCTAGATATTTAATAATAATTTGATATTATATAATAAGTATGTAAAGGTATGATAATTTTAAGGAAACATTTGTTATATACAACGCACTAATAGACCTACATTTTGATTTTTCAAATAACCAATGATTTTGATAAGTCAAGATGCAAGGGATTTATTGCGATGAATATAGTTTGTTTTTATGACTACTATACTCTAAATATATTGAGGAGGAAGATTATTTTATGGATAGAAATTTGGCTATCAATCTTGTAAGGGTTACGGAAGCTGCTGCATTAGGAAGTGCAAAATATATGGGACGCGGAGATAAAAATTTGGCGGATCAGGGTGCAGTAGATAATATGAGAAAAATGTTTGATACTATGGATATCGATGGAATTGTTGTTATAGGTGAAGGGGAATTAGATGAAGCCCCTATGCTGTATATAGGAGAGCAAATCGGTGCATGTGGACCGGATTCTCCAAAGGTTGATATAGCAGTTGATCCATTGGATGGCACAAATTGTGTTGCCAAGGGTTTGGCAAATGCCGTATCCGTTGTTGCAATGGCTCCTAGAGGGTGTCTTTTAGAGGCTCCGGATACTTATATGTATAAGCTTGCTGTTGGACCAAAAGCAAAGGGTGTTATTGATTTAAATGCGTCAATAAAGGAGAATATGCTTAAAATAGCAAAGGCCCTTGATAAAGATATTACTGATCTTACAGTAACTATGCTTGATAGAGAAAGACACAATGATATAATGAAAGAGTGTAGAGAACTAGGCTGTAGAATACAATTATTTCAAGATGGTGATGTTGCCGCGGCCATTGCTACTTGTTTTGACCATACAGGGATAGATGTGCTAATCGGTAAAGGTGGTGCCCCAGAAGGAGTTATAGCTGCAGCAGCTTTAAAATGTTTAGGTGGGGAAATGCAGGGTATGTTGACACCAATGAGTGATGAAGAAATAGAGAGATGTAATAAAATGGAGGTTTCCCCTGGCAAGGTATTATTGTTAGAGGATTTAGCAAAGGGAAATGAAGTATACTTTGCAGCAACAGGTGTTTCCGATGGAGATCTGTTAAAGGGAGTTAAATATCTAGCCCATAATAAATGTATAACTCATTCTGTGATAATGAGATCGGAAACAGGAACAATTAGGTTTATAGAAGCTATTCATGATATGGAAAAGAAACCTAAGTATGCAAAATAGATTATAAGATTAAGATTTAAGATTGAATTGAGTATTGTAGTTGTATTTTAAGGTCTAAAAGGACTGAAGAGGTATGACTACATCTTCAATCTTAATCTCAATAATGCGGAGGTGCAAATTTGGACTTAGTACAATTGGAAAGTAAAAAGCTATCGGATCTAAGGGAAATTGCTAGAAAGCTAAATATTAAAGGCTATTCAAAATTTAAAAAGAATGAGCTTATGAATGTTATTTTAGAAAACTCAAAGGATAAGAAAACTGATAGTACAGATGATAAGGGAGCTAATGATAATCAATCTAATGACAAGCAAGCTAAGAAGATGGATAAAAATATTTCAAGGCAAAAGCTGCCGGAGAAGATTAATGATGAAATCAAGAGGAATAATGAAGCTGATGTAGTAGAAGGTGTTCTAGAGATAATGCCCGATGGTGGATTTGGATTTCTGAGATTTCACAATTTTTTATCAAGTGAATTAGATGTATATGTTTCTCCTTCTCAAATAAGAAAATTCAACTTAAAAACAGGTGATAAGGTATCGGGAATTACCCGACCAGCCAAAAGCAGTGAAAAATTTAGGGCTCTTCTCTATGTTCAGAAAGTAAACGGTGATGCCCCAGAAGTTGCTGCTAAAAGACCTAACTTTGAAAATCTTACCCCTATTTATCCAAATGAAAGAATAACTTTAGAAGCTAATTCATCGGATCTTTCAATGAGACTCATTGATTTTATAGCTCCTATTGGAAAAGGGCAAAGAGGTATAATAGTGGCTCCTCCAAAGGCAGGAAAAACTATTTTACTACAGAAAATTGCCAAAAGCATATCTTTAAATTACCCTAAGGCTGAAATTATAGTTCTTTTAATCGATGAAAGACCAGAAGAAGTTACGGATATGAAACGTTCCATAGATGCGGAGGTTATATACTCTACCTTTGATGAGCTTCCAAATCATCATATAAAGGTTGCAGAGATGGTATTAGACAGAGCCCAAAGACTTGTTGAACAGAAAAAAGATGTAGTTATTCTTTTGGATAGTATCACTAGGCTTGCAAGGGCCTACAACTTAACAATACCTGCTACTGGTAGAACTTTATCCGGTGGGCTTGATCCTGCGGCCCTTCATAAACCAAAGAGATTTTTTGGAGCTGCTAGAAACATAGAAGAAGGTGGAAGCTTAACTATATTAGCCACTGCATTAGTTGAGACAGGCAGTAGAATGGATGATGTAATCTTCGAGGAATTTAAGGGAACAGGAAATATGGAGCTGCATCTAGATAGAAAGCTATCGGAAAAGAGAATCTTCCCAGCTGTGGATATTAAAAAATCCGGTACTAGAAGAGAGGAATTACTTCTTAGTCAAAAAGAGCTTGGAACAATATGGAATATAAGAAGGGCTATGAGCAATAACCCTACATACGAAGTTACGGAGGCTATAATCAATCAACTAATAGCCACAAAAAATAATAATGAATTTATGGAAATAATGAGTAAGAAGATATTATAGGCTTATACACATTCCAGTCAAAACTTTGATTTATACATCAAAATATGTTTAAACAAACCTTGAATAATCAAGATAAATATGCTAAAATATAATGGTTGACATTTGCATAAAATATTATTAATATATAGAGAGAAACTTAATGAAAGAGGTGAAACCCATGAAGACAGGAATCCATCCAAAATACGACAAATGTACAGTAAGATGTGCTTGTGGTAATACATTTGAAACTAAATCAGTTAAGGATGAAATCAGATTAGAAATTTGTTCTGAATGCCATCCATTCTACACAGGAAATCAAAAAACTGTAGAGCGTGGCGGAAGAGCAGAGAAATTCAAGAAAAAATACGGCATGAAATAATAAAAATGTTCTAAGAAGATTTTGAGGTTAGAGATAAATTTCTCTAACCTTATTTTATATTGTTAAAATGTGAAAAAGGGAGGACAAGTAACATGTATGGACCTAATCACCATGGATGGATAGAAGTTGTAGTAGGACCAATGTATAGTGGGAAGAGTGAAGAACTCATAAGAAGATTAAAACGAGCTGAGATTGCAAAACAGAATGTGATAGTATTCAAACACTCCATCGATGACAGATATTGTAAGAAAAATGTTGTGTCCCATAATGGGTCTAAGATAAACGCAATAAATATATGTGATCCACAGGATATATATAAATACATAGATGACGATACCCAGGTGGTTGGGGTAGATGAGGTTCAATTTTTTGATGAAGAAATAATAGATATAATAAAGGATTTAGCCGATAAAGGTAAAAGAGTAATAGCAGCAGGATTGGATATGGACTTTCGTGGAGAACCCTTTGGACCAACACCAAAGCTTATGGCAATTGCAGAATTTGTAGACAAGCTGAGTGCTATATGTATGACATGTGGAAATCCAGCCCACAGAACCCAAAGACTAATAAATGGAAAACCGGCAAAATATTCTGATCCCATAGTTCTCGTAGGAGCTACAGAAAGCTATGAGGCTAGATGTAGATTGCACCATGAAGTACCTAGGGATTAGGAGTAAAAAGTTATGGATACATAATTTTGATAGTTATTAATAATAACTAAATATATATAGTACTATGACAATGTTGAAGCTTGTTATGGTACTTTTTTATTTTCAAGACTTGAAAGAATGACCCTGGAACTTGCAACCTGCAACTTGGAACCTGTAACTTAAAACGCATCGTCACACGCTTTTGCCCCTCATTGATTAGAAACTAAAATTAATGTATAATGGAGTGATAGATTAATATAAACATAAACAACTTCAAAGTTTAATATATTTTAAGTCTTAATGTTGTTTATCAAGGAAATTGCATAACTCTTACTTGGCACAATTGCATATGCAAATATCATCCTTAATTTAATTACTTAAGATATAAGCATATTTGGTGGTATAGCTTTGAAGATCTTTAAACTACATGGAGTAGATTGTTTTTATAGAAAGTAATTATGCAATTTGCTCTATCTATACTAAACCCTAAAAGAAGGAGAAAATATGGAATTGAAAGATAAAGCCAAAAGAATACAGCCCGGGGCTGTAGGTGGGCAGGCCTTGATTGAAGGTGTGATGATGAAGAGTCCCCATGGTATTGCCATGGCTGTTAGAAAATCCGATGGTGAAATAGTAATAAAGAAAGAGCCCATAGGTAAAATAGAAAAATCTCCCCTTTATAAGGTGCCTATTATCAGAGGAATAATAGCCTTTTTTAATTCAATGGTAGTGGGGGTAAGGGCCATAACCTATTCGGCAGAAGTTTTTGAAGAAATAGATAGTGAAGTAGAAAAAGGTAAATTTGAGAAATGGCTTGAAGAAAAATTTGGAGATAAATCAGATGATATAATCACTTACTTTTCTGTGGCATTGGCTATAGCGATGGCTTTAGTAATCTTTATGTTTATACCTACCTTTCTAATCAATTTTTTAAAAACTAGATTCTCGAATCAAGTAGTACTCAGTGGATTTGAAGGAATTTTGAAAATTTTTATGTTCATTGGATATATTATACTTATATCTAGACTTAAGGAAATAAGAAGAGTTTTTGAATATCATGGTGCAGAACATAAAGTGATCTTCTGCTATGAGAGTGGAAAATCATTAACTCCAGAAAATGCTAGGGAGTTCACAACTCTTCATCCAAGGTGTGGGACTAGTTTCTTAGTTTTTGTAATGGTCATTAGCATAGTTTTGTTTTCCTTTATAGGATGGGAAAGTCCAGTGCAAAGAGTGCTTACTAAGCTGGTATTACTTCCTTTAGTTGCAGGGATTTCCTATGAAATCATAAAGATAGCAGGAAAGAGTAAGTCAAAGCTAGTGGGTATACTGAGCTACCCAGGGCTGATGCTCCAGAAGCTTACCACTAAGGAACCCGATGATAAACAGTTGGAGGTAGCTATTGAAGCTTTAAAAAATGTATTAGTAGATGGGGATTTGGACATATGATAACTATTCATAAAGCTTTACAAGAAGCTAGCAAGAAATTGGAACACAAGGCAGGTACACCATTATTGGATGCCCAAGTTATACTTTGTCATGTGTTAAGGGTTGATAGATTATATCTTATAGTAAATAAAGAAAGAGTATTGACTAATGAAGAGATATGTAAATATAATGGAATGATTGAGAAAAGGCTTTATGGAGTCCCGGTGCAATATATAATAGGCAGGCAAGAGTTTATGGGACTGGATTTTTATGTGGAGGAAGGAGTGCTGATTCCAAGACCAGATACTGAGATATTAATAGAGAAGGTCTTAGACAGCATAGACAAGGAATCCATATGCAGTATTGTGGACATAGGGACCGGTAGTGGTGCCATAACTATTACCTTGGCAAAATATATTAGAAATTCCCATGTTTATTCAATAGATATATCTAAAAAGGCGTTAGACATAGCTAGAAGAAACGCTGAAGAGCATGATATGTTGCCTAAAATAAGCTTTTTAAATGGAAGCTTGTTTGATCCATTAAGTAATATGGGCATAGAGGGTAGGATAGATGTCTTAGTCTCAAATCCCCCCTATATACCTACCGATGATATAGAAAATCTTCAAATAGAAGTATCTAAGTTTGAACCTAGAATTGCATTAGATGGTGGAAAAGATGGATTAGATTTTTATAAAGAAATAATAAATAGGGCTCCAAAGTATTTGAGGCAGGGTGGATTTATGGCCTTGGAAGTTGGCCATGACCAAGCAAGAAGGGTTATGGAGCTAATGGAGGAGAAAAATAGATATATAGATATTGAAATAACTAAGGATTTAGCAGGAATTGAAAGAGTAGTAAGTGGGAAAATAAAGTTCTAAGTTTTAGAGTCGACCTAATTGGTTTTTGAAGCAAATGAAAAAAGATTGACCAGAATCCTAGAACTTGGAACTTAGAATTTGGAACCTAGAACTTTAATATGGGGTGATATTATGTTTGATAAGTTGAATTTTATAGAAGAAAAATTTGAAGATTTGGGTAAAAAAATATCTGATCCAGAGATAATTAGTGATCAGCCAACATGGCAAAAGCTTATAAAGGAGCATGCTTCTCTCAAGCCTATAGTAGATAAATATAGGGAGTATAAGGAAGTTAAATCAGGCATCGAAGAAGCTAAGGGGATTTTAAAAGAAAGCAAGGATGAAGAATTAAGAGAAATGGCTAAAATGGAGCTTGAGGAATTAGAGGATAGAGTGGAGCCCCTAGAAGGTGAACTGAAAATACTTCTAATACCTAAGGACCCAAATGATGAAAAAAATGTTATTGTAGAAATAAGAGCAGGGGCTGGAGGAGACGAAGCTGGCTTATTTGCGGGAGAATTACTCCGATTATATTCAAGATATGCTGAGAAGAATCGTTGGAAAACAGAAATGATGAGCAGCAATGAAACTGGGGTAGGGGGAATCAAGGAAGTAATATTTATGATTAAGGGTAATGGAGCTTATTCAAGGCTCAAGTATGAGAGTGGTGTTCATAGGGTGCAAAGGATACCATCTACTGAGTCAGGGGGAAGAATCCATACATCTACAGCCACGGTTGCAGTTCTTCCAGAAGTCGATGATGTAGAAATAGAAATTAATCAAAATGATTTGAGGGTGGATGTATTTAGGTCTTCAGGTAATGGAGGACAAAGTGTTAATACTACGGATTCAGCCGTAAGGATTACCCATTTACCTACTAATACAGTTGTGACATGTCAGGATGAAAAATCACAGCTTAAAAATAAAGAAAAAGCTATGAAGGTTTTAAAAGCAAGACTTTATGATACTATTATGGCGGAACAAAATGCAGAAATAGCAGAGGAAAGAAAGAGTCAGGTTGGTACAGGGGAAAGAAGTGAGAAGATCAGAACCTATAACTATCCTCAAAGCCGTGTAACTGATCATAGAATAAATCTGACCTTATATAAACTTAGTCAGTTCTTAGAAGGTGAAATCGATGAAGTAGTAGATGCACTGATAACTACTGATCAAGCAGAAAAACTAAAGAAACTAAGCTAAGGCAGATAAAAAAATAAACTAAATATCTTACTCATCCTTTTGATCATTTTTTCAAGAAGCGCCTTAATTTTTAGGCGCTTTCATTGTACATGAGTACCTGTGAATCCAAGTATAACAGTATAAATATTAGAAATTTTTTAAAAATTTATTGCAAAAAATAATTAAGAGGAGTATACTAAAAAAAATGAATGACTAAGGGAAAAGAAGGTGTGAAAATGCTGGATGTTAGTGTGACAAAAACATAACTACTCCTTTCTGATTAATTTAAATAAAATTAATTTGAAGGGAGTTTTTAAAGTGGAATCTAAATTTGCATTTTTACTTCATATAGGGATAATACTACTAGCCGCTAATATCGGTGGTATTATAAGTAAAAGATTTAAACAACCCGCTGTCCTAGGGCAGATATTGGCAGGATTAGTTTTAGGAATGGGAATTATAGAAAAAACCGATACCATTAGTCATTTAGCAGAAATTGGGGTTATATTCCTAATGTTCATTGCAGGACTTGAGACCGATGTTAATGAATTGAAGGCATCCGGCAAATCATCGTCCATGATAGCTCTCGGAGGAGTTGTCACCCCATTTTTACTTGTAGCTGGGGGTATATACTTTGTCACAGGGAATATGTTATCGAGCATATTTATGGGAGTAATAGCCACAGCTACAAGTGTAAGTATATCTGTGCAAACACTAAGAGAGATAGGTAAAATGAGGAGTAAGCAAGGGATAGGGATATTAGGAGCGGCCATCATAGATGATGTTATTGGTATTGTTTTATTAACAGTAATCATTGGTTTAGTAAAGCCCGGAGCCAATAGTGGACTTTTTCTTGTTGTGGGTAAAATAGTAATTTTCTTTATTTTGACATTTATACTTGGATATATACTTATTAAGATACTGGCAAAAATATCAAAGAGTATAAATATAGAGGATTCAATAGTCGTATATGCCATAATCTTTTGTTTTATACTGGCATATTTCTCTGAAGAACTAGGGGTTGCAGCCATAACAGGGGCATATTTTGCCGGTGTAGTTTTCTCTATGACTTCACATAGACACAAGCTATCCCATGAAGTCAATAAAATATCTTCTGTAATGTTTACGCCTATATTTTTTGTAGCCATAGGACTAGGTGTAGACATTAAATCCGCAATAGGTGCCTTTAGTATAGGAATAATTCTTGTTGTATTAGGTGCATTGGGAAAGGTTATAGGCTGTGGGTTCGGAGCCAAGATATCAGGATTTGAGGGTAAAGAAGCACTACAAGTAGGTATTGGTATGGTTCCACGGGCGGAAGTGGCAATAATCATAGCAAACCTAGGCGTAGCCATGGATGTAATAAGCAAGCAACAATTGGCAGCGGTAATAATGATGGTATTAATAACTACCCTCATTACACCATCTTTACTTAAATGGAGCTTTTCTAGGGCAGAGGCTTAAATCAGCTCAAACACAAGGGGACGGTTCTTCTGTGTCGTTTTTAACGACACAGAAGAACCGTCCCCTTGTGTTTGGCATTAATATGCATTAGCTTTCCTCTTAATTCATATAAATTTATATAGCAAATAAATGAAGAGAAGGAATGGGGAAAGATATGAATAATATTTTGTATATAACGCTTATGGGCTTTGCTGTAGGAGTTATAGGGACTGGTATAGGAGGACTTTTTACACTTGGCTTGGGAAAGCCGGGAAATAGGTGCCTAAGCTTTATTTTAGGATTTTCAGCTGGGATAATGCTCGCCATAGTGTGCTTTGATCTTTTGCCTGAGGCCTTTGAAAAAGCTAATTTTCTAGTTGTTTTGATAGGTATAATAATGGGTGTGCTAATGATTATGTTAATTGACGAAGGACTTCATAGTCATATAAGTAATAGCTTTAGTAATAATAAAAATTTTGTGAAAATGGGAACTTTAATAGGTTTAGGATTAGCTCTGCATAATTTTCCCGAGGGACTGGCCATAGGCTCTGGATTTATGGCAACAAAGGATTTAGGTATTGGAATATCCATTGTGATAGCGTTACATAATATACCCGAGGGTATATCCATGGCTGCTCCAATGAGGGTTGGAGGGATATCGAAGCTCAAGGTAGTGCTATATACGTTTTTAGTTGGGTTGCCAATGGGAGTAGGAGCCCTTGCAGGAGCTTTTTTAGGTGAAATATCAGAGAAATTTATAGCATTTTGTTTAGCCTTTGCAGGAGGGACGATGCTTTATATAACCTGTGGAGAACTCATACCCAATTCAAGTAAGTTGCATATTGGAAGGGCATCTAGTATTGGACTTATGGTTGGATTTATGGTTGGGCTGATTATTACAAAGTAAAGTAACATAAGGGGACGCTTCTTCTAATTTACCCTTAACCTCTACCATAATTTTATGTATAATATATAGGAGTAATTGAAAAACTTGTGTTGAATTAGTTTTACTTAATTTCTTTGCTTATGGGTCAATTGCCATGGCTGGAAGTGAATAAAGGACTGATAACAAATGATAAGAACTAAGATAATTGATATTGATAAAGAAAATATAGACATAGTACAGTTAAAATATGGTGCTGAGATATTAAAAAGGGGAGGGACTGTTACCTTCCCCACTGAAACTGTCTATGGACTAGGGGCAAATGCTCTAGATGAAAGGGCTGTCAAAAAAATATTTGAGGCCAAGGGAAGACCATCGGATAACCCACTTATAATTCATATATCTAAAATCGAGGATATAAATGGGCTGGTAAAGGATTTTCCCAAGAAGGCATATAAGCTAATTGATGAATTTTGGCCTGGGCCATTGACGCTGATATTTAGGAAATCCTCCATAGTACCTAGGATTGTCACGGGTGGATTGGATACTGTGGCCATAAGAATGCCATCACATCCTATTGCTAAGCTCTTAATAGAATTGGCTCAAGTTCCAGTAGCTGCTCCAAGTGCCAATTTATCGGGGAAACCAAGTCCAACAAAGGAAGAACATGTCATAAAGGATTTAAAGGGTAGAGTGGATGCTATAGTATGCGGTGGGGATACTGCTGTTGGGGTGGAGTCTACGGTGCTGGATATAACAACGGATATTCCTATGATTTTGCGCCCCGGGGGAGTAACTAAGGAAGAACTAGAAAGGGTTGTTGGAAGAGTAGATGTTGACCCAGCTTTACAAAAATCTGAAGATAGCCGGCTCATACCCAAAGCACCGGGTATGAAGTATACACACTATTCTCCAAATGCCGATGTTATACTGATAAGTGGGGATATGGATGATGTAATTTTCAATATAGAGAAAATGAGGAAAAATAATGAATGCAAAGGGCTTAAAGTTGGGATAATGGCTACCGATGAAACAAAGGATAAATATAAGGGGGGATTAATTCTTTCCCTTGGTAGTAGAGGTAAATTAGAATCTGTTGCATCGAATCTTTTTAAGACTTTGAGAGAATTTGATGAAAAAGATGTGGATATCATATTGTCAGAAACCTTTGATGAAAAGGACATAGGACAAGCAATAATGAACAGATTAATGAAAGCGGCAGGATATAATATGCTTAAGGTTTAGATTTTTTAGCAGAGATATTTTGATCTAATCTTTGCTATTTTATATATCCTTTGGATTAGTGTGACATGGGGAGCAGTCTCTATATCATATATCCTTAGAGTAAAAGGAGGTATACCAATGAAAACAATTCTATTTGTATGCACTGGCAATACCTGTAGAAGTAGTATGGCGGAGGCTATATTCAAGGAACTTATAAAAGAAATAGATGGTTATGGGGATATAAAGGTATTGTCAGGGGGAACTTATGCTGTACAAGGACAAAAAGCTTCTAAAAATGCAGTAGATGCCTTAAAAGAAAAAAATATTGATTTAAGTAGTCATAGGTCTAAACCCCTTACTAAAGAAATGGTTGAAGAGGCTGATTTGATATTAACCATGACAAAAAATCATAAATTACAAATCATAAATGCCATGCCCCATGTAAAGGAAAGGGTACATACCTTGAAGGAATTTGCCCATGGAAATATGGAGACCATTGATATATCCGATCCCTATGGGGGGAATATAGAAGTATATAAGTCATGCTTCCATGAAATAGAAAATGCATTAAAAGATGTAATTGAAAAATATTATAAATAAAAAAAGGAATATGAAAAAAAGTGTAGAATATATAATAGGTTTATGCTTTTTTAGAAAAGGAGGTACGTAAATTGAAGATAGCAATAGGAAGTGATCATGGTGGCTATAGCTTAAAGGAAGCCATTAAGAAGCATCTAGAGGAAAAGGGAATTGAATATAGAGATTATGGAACTAATACTGGAGAATCAGTTGACTATCCAGAGTTTGGAATGAAAGTAGCAGAGGCAGTTAAAACAGGGGAATGGGACCGGGGAATAGTATGTTGTGGTACCGGGATAGGTATATCAATATCGGCCAATAAGGTTCCAGGCATAAGATGTGCCGTTGTTTCAGATACTTTTTCAGCAGAGATGTCGAGGGCCCATAATAATGCAAATGTTTTAGCATTGGGAGAAAGGGTCATTGGTGTTGGACTAGCATTGAAAATTGTAGATGTATGGCTTGAAAAGGAATTTGAAGGTGGAAGACACGAAAGAAGAGTTGGAAAAATTGGAGATATAGAAATAAAATATTCTAAATAATTGAAGGGAGTTGTTTGTAATGAAAAGGGTTTTTATTATGGATCATCCATTATTGCAGCACAAATTAACATTGATTAGGGATAAAAACACTGGCACAAAGGAATTCAAGGAATTGGTTAAGGAAGTTTCAATGCTGATGGCCTATGAAGTGACAAGGGATTTACCATTGGAAGAAGTTGAGATAGAGACTCCAGTATGTAAGACTAAAACAAAGGTTATTTCAGGTAGAAAATTAGCCATTGTTC
The DNA here is from genome assembly GCA_025210375.1 of Maledivibacter sp. Taxonomy (NCBI): domain Bacteria; kingdom Bacillati; phylum Bacillota; class Clostridia; order Peptostreptococcales; family Caminicellaceae; genus Maledivibacter; species Maledivibacter sp. Next base: position 148,487 of record JAOASB010000052.1, read on the forward strand.
CTATATTAAGGGCAGGACTTGGAATGGTGGATGGATTTTTAAATCTGCTTCCAGCGGCAAAAGTAGGGCATGTGGGGCTATATAGAGACCCAGAGACCTTGGAGCCCGTGGAATACTATTGTAAACTACCTACTGATGTACCCGAAAGAGAATTGTTAATTGTAGACCCAATGTTAGCTACAGGGGGATCAGCAAAGGCGGCTATAAGATTTATAAAAGAAAGAGGAGCTACAAATATCAAGCTGGTTTGTTTGATTGCAGCACCCGAGGGAATAGCAGCAGTACATGAGGAGCATCCAGATGTAGATATTTATGTGGCAGCTGTGGATGAAAAACTAAATGATCATGCATACATAGTTCCTGGACTAGGTGATGCAGGAGATAGATTGTTTGGTACCAAGTAGTGAAAAATCCACACTTCCGTGTGGATTTTTAGTTGCAATTTCTAAGTAACTAGGGTCAACGCTATTGGGGCCTAAGGGCAATCAGGGGGACAGTTTTTGTGGTACAGAAGCTAAAAACTTGAAAAACCACAAGAATCGTCTTGCTGGTTGCCTAGGGATCATCCCCAGGGGATAGTGAAAGCATGGCCTAAAACTTAGAACTTGCATCTAGAATAAAAAGGTACAAAATGGCAAGTACTATTTAGAAATATTCTAGAGGAAATGTGAATAATATGTAGAAGGTATTAATATATAGGTATTTATGGACTATGCTTTTTAAGTAACATAGATTTTGTTTCTAAGACCCAAAAGATTAACCTTAAAACTTGGAGCTTATTACTTAGAACTTAGAACTCCAAAGGTGTCATCAGACGTCTTTGGACTAGATTGGAGGAAACTATATGCGACCGGATTGGGACGATTATTTTATGGAAATGGCTGAGGTCGTAAAAACTAGGTCCACTTGCTTAAGGCGAAGGGTGGGTGCAGTTATAGTTAAGGATAAAAGAATACTTGCTACTGGATATAATGGAGCCCCAGCCAATACACCCCATTGCTTAGACATTGGTTGCTATAGAGAAAAGCTAAATATTCCTTCTGGTGAAAGAGCAGAGCTTTGTAGAGGAACCCATGCCGAGCAAAATGCAATGATCCAAGCTGCATACCATGGTGTAAGTATAAAGGGAGCTACCCTATATGTGACCCTGCAGCCATGTGTACTATGTGCGAAAATGGCAATAAATGCTGGTATAAAGGAGATATACTTTAAGGGGAATTATCCAGATAAGCTTTCACTTAAGATACTTGAAGAGGCTAATATCAAGCTTATAAAGTATGACTAAAATCAGTTAAAAATCTGTTTCAAAAACAAAAACTTATTTACATTATAAGGAATTTGGTATAAAATTATTTTGACAAGATAGCTTGTATGCTTTATAAGAATTGACCCCAAAGTTATATCAAGGAGTGTGTATTATGACCAAGTTTATTTTACCTGCAGCCCTTGGAGCTGTGGTGAGCTTCTTATCAACTCCTATAGTAAAAAAACTAGCTCATAAATTAGGAGCTATAGATATACCAAAGGATGATAGAAGAGTACATAAGAATCCTATACCAAGACTAGGTGGCTTGGCAATATTCTTAGGATTTATATTAACAATATTAGTGCTAGTAAAAATGGATTTATTAGAGATCAATAAGGAAATATTAGGAATGCTTTTAGGAGCGTCGATTATTGTTGGGATGGGATTTGTTGATGATATAAAACCATTACCGGCTAAGGTAAAATTAGTAGTACAAATAATCGCTGCAAGTGTACTTGTTGGATTTGGAATCAGAATAGAATACATAACGAATTTCCTTAAATCCGATACGATTTCATTGCTCAATAAGGGAACTGTTGGTCTTGGTATTTTAAGTATACCGATAACTATATTTTGGATAGTAGGTATTACGAATACTGTAAATTTAATTGATGGACTTGATGGATTAGCAGCGGGAATATCGGCTATTGCAGCATTGACTTTAGCCTATGTAGCCTATGCTAAGCCGGAATTATCTAATAGTCAAGAAACTCTAATGATGACCTTAGCGTTGGCTGGAAGCTGTATAGGGTTTTTACCCTTTAATTTTAATCCAGCTAAGATATTTATGGGAGATACGGGCTCCCTATTCCTAGGTTTCATATTAGCAGCTATATCAATTAATGGATTTATCAAAGGTGCTACTGCCCTTGCTATGGTTGTTCCTATATTTGCATTAGGACTTCCTATATTCGATACTACCTTTGCGATACTGAGAAGGGCATTTAATGGAAGACCTATCATGGAAGCAGACAAGGGACACTTACATCATAGACTTCTTTCAACTGGGATGGGACAAAAGAGAGCTGTATTGACCCTTTATATGATAAGTACTTTTTTAGGAGTGAGTGCAGCATTATTATTAAAACAAAAGTATGTAAATAGTGCCATCGTATTAGTGATAACAGCAGCCATTGTGGCTGTTCCCATCAATCAAAGCTGGATGCAAAAAGAAAAAACTTCGAATAATAAAGAGTAAAAAGGGGTTGTCTTTAAAGACAATCTCTTTAATTCAGCCCCGGGTGTTTCAGAATAAATGAAGTTTGAGGTTTTGAAATTCCCGATCGTGAGGCACTTTTTTATGATATCTGTAAGCTGTTTGCCAGTACATTAATCTGTAAAGGGTGAAGAAATTGAAGGAAAATAACAAAGCTTCCGAGAAGTTAAAAATCATGTCAATCTTTGGAACACGACCAGAAGCGGTAAAGATGGCTCCCGTGGTTAAAAAATTAGAGGAAGCAGAGGGCATAGAGTCTATTGTATGTGTTACAGCCCAACATAGGGAGATGCTTGATCAAGTACTAGATCTCTTTGATATTTTACCACACTATGATTTGGATATAATGAAAGCTGGACAAACCTTGAGTGAGATAACCTGTAGAGCCCTTATGGGATTAGAGGAGGTTATAAAAGCTGCAAAGCCTCATATGATATTAGTTCATGGAGATACTACCACTACCTTTGTAGGTGCTTTAGCAGCATTTTATGGCCAAGTGGAAATAGGACATGTTGAGGCAGGTCTGAGAAGCGGTAATATGTATTCCCCTTATCCCGAGGAAGCAAACAGGAGTCTTACAGGAAGGATTGCAAACCTTCATTTTGCACCGACAAAGGGAAATGAGGAAAATCTTCTAAATGAAGGAATAAGAAAAGATAAAATCATAGTAACTGGAAATACAGTAATTGATGCTTTAATAGATGTAATTGATGAAGACTATAAATTTGAAAATGATATCTTGAATGATATTGATTATAAAAATAAAAAGATTATTCTTCTTACTTGTCATAGGAGAGAAAATCTTGGGGAACCAATGAAAAACATATTTTCAGCAGTAAAAGAGATAGTACTAAAAAATGAAGATGTTCATGTGATTTTCCCAGTACATCTCAATCCAAAGGTTAGGGAAATAGCCTTTGGGATACTAGAAAATATACCTAGGGTACACCTTATAAACCCCCTTGATTATGAGCCCTTTGCAAATCTAATGGGTAAAGCTGATATAATTTTAACGGATTCAGGGGGCATACAAGAAGAAGCACCTGCTCTTGGTAAACCGGTTCTTGTTTTAAGAACAGAAACGGAAAGACCAGAAGCGGTATTAGCGGGAACTGCTAAGATAGCAGGAATAGAAAAGGATAACATAGTTAAACTAACAGATGAATTAATAAACAACAAAGAGGAATATGACAAAATGGCAAATGCGGTCAATCCATATGGTGATGGAAAAGCAAGTGAGCGAATTGTCGATGCTATAAGGAAATATTTCAAAAATTCATGTTAAGGACATATGTTTTGAGTAGAGAAAAGAGAGACTAATTCAAAATATGTAAAGGGGGACCAAAAGCATATTTTAAAAAGTCTCTCTTTTCTACGTATTACTAGTATTGACTTTTTCTCTAAAAATATACATAAATTTTAAAAATTAAAATTAATCTAAAAAAGCAGGAAAATTTAAAAAAATGTCGAATATACTATTATAGAAATAGTAGATTTGTATGCGAAACGTGATTAAATTTTAATCGCGATTAGAGAAAAAATTAACAAACTTTTTTAAAAATTATTATAATACTTGTCTAAATATTCATTGTATTATAAAATCTAATATGGAGTAATATTTCATAATTATTAATTACTAAAAATGCATATTATATATAGTATGTAAGGTTTGTATTAAAAAGGTTAAAACAGGAAAACAATGCAATTAAGCTTGGGAGATAATAGATAATATGAAAAATGGTAAATATAAAATGTATGAAAACTTAGTTTTCGTAACTCAAATTGGATTAATGATGGCTTTACCTATAGTAATATGCGTAATTATCGGAAATTATATAGATGAAAAACTAGGTACAGGTAGTATTTTTTTATTGATATTTATAGCCTTAGGAGTTGCTTCTTCTTTTTTGAATTTGTATAAAATCACCATGAGGTTAATAAATAAAAGGAAGTGATACATAATTGATTGAAACCTATGAATTAGAAAAAAAGATTATAAAGAGAGTGCTAATTATTCTCTCTATCTTGATTATAATAGCTTATTTTACTTCACAGAATCCAAAGGCTTGGGCTCTTGGATATGTTTTTGGAGGCTTGATAGGCATATTGAATTTTCTCCACTTAGGGAAGACTATTGAGAGAGCAGTTACAATGAACCCAGGGAAAGCACAGGGTTATACGTCTTCTAGATACATGCTTAGATATCTTACCACTGGAGTTGTTATAGCAGTTTCGCTAAAGGCGGATTATCTAAATGGATTAGCCACGATTGCAGGTTTGCTTTTAGTGAAGTTTGCCATATATTCAACACATTTATTTGATAGTAAAGAATATTACAGAAGAATTTTTAAGAGAAGGGAGGACAACAGATGAATGGCGGTTTTGGACCTTATAAAGTTATAGAACTACCAGGGGGCATAGTGATTAGTCAAACAGTGACTGTGACATGGTTTATAATGTTTTTGCTTACTGTTTTTGCCTATTTTGCTAGCAAGAAATTGGATAAGGTCCCTAGTACATTTCAGAATATAGTTGAAATTTTGGTAGAATCTATATACAATTTGACGAAGCAAACCATGGGGGAAGATAAGATGAACTTTGCACCCTATATGGGAACTCTCTTACTTTTTATAGGAATAGCAAATATTTCTGGTTTGTTTGGATTAAGACCACCCACTGCCGATGTTAATACGACATTGGGGCTTGCAATAATGACCTTTTTTATGGTTCATTATAATTCAATTAAGTCAAATGGAGTCAAAAGCTATATGAAGGGTTATTTAGAGCCTATGCCATTTTTATTACCCCTAAATATAATAGGAGAGCTTGCTAATCCGGTATCTTTGGCTTTCCGTTTGTTTGGTAATGTTGTTGGTGGAGTAATCATAATGGTTCTTTTGTATAATGCCCTTGGATTTTTAAGTGCCTCGTTAGGTATTGGAATACCAATACTCCAGGCGGGGATTCCTGCGGTGCTTCATATTTACTTTGATTTATTTGCAGGATTACTTCAATCTTTTATTTTCACCATGTTAACTATGGTATTTATATCAATGGGTATGGATTAAAAGCTTTGAAAACTTAAATGTTTTATTTTAAATGCTTTGAGGTCGGATTTTGTAGTGTAAATTGGATTCTATAAAATTTCCTCAAAACAGTGACGATTCACGAAGGAGGAGAGCAGCATGAACAGCATGAACTTTATTGAAAAGTTCTTTGCATGGTTACTAAGCTTCGACAAGCAGACCTTAATCTACGCTGCCTCAGCTATTGGAGCAGGACTTGCCATGATAGCTGGTATTGGACCTGGAATAGGACAAGGTTATGCAGCCGGAAAAGGTGCTGAGGCCGTAGGTCTCAACCCTAAAGGTAGCAAGCAATCTACCATGGTTATGCTTTTAGGTGCTGCTGTAGCGGAAACATCGGGTATTTTAGCTTTAGTAGTTGCTATCATACTCTTATATGGGAATCCAATAGTTAACTTTGAGGGAGCTTCCATAATCTTAGCTGCATCGGCTATTGGAGCAGGATTTTCTATGATAGCTGGTATTGGACCTGGGATAGGACAGGGTTATGCAGCGGGAAAGGCTACAGAAGCAGTGGGGAGAAGACCAAAATTGTATTCGGCTATTGTGAGAACCATGTTTTTGGGGCAAGCAGTGGCACAAACCACAGGGATTTACGCTTTAATAGTTGCATTGGTATTGATTTTTGCCAATCCATTTATTAGATAAGAGAATTTTACAGTTTTGACTTGGCAAAATTACATAATGAATGTTATATTATACAAATCTTTCAAGACTAAATTTAAAAGTGAGTATTTAAAGGAGGAAGTAGAATGAATGGTGTAGATTTAATAAAAGCGTGTTCAGCGATTGGTGCAGGTTTAGCTATGATAGCTGGTATTGGACCTGGGATTGGACAGGGTTATGCAGCGGGTAAAGGTGCTGAAGGTGTTGGAAGACAGCCAGAGGCTCAAGGTGATATTGTTAGAACTATGCTACTTGGTGCAGCGGTTGCAGAGACCACAGGTATCTATGGATTAATCGTAGCACTAATTCTATTATTTGCTAACCCATTTTTCTAAAATGCTTTAGAATTTGGTGGAGATGGACAGCCATCTCCTATTTTGAGATACCCCGATTATTATGGGTTTGTAAAGGAGGCGTCTAAATGGGATTGAAGCTTGGGTTAGTTGAAGTCAGTTGGAATTTCTGGTTTCAAATAGTTAATACAATTATACTTTTCCTTATTCTTAAAAAGCTTCTATTCAAACCGGTTTCAGAGTTTATGGAAAGAAGAAAAGCTGAAATTGTAGGTTCTATAAAAGAAGCTGAGATGAAGAATGAAGAAGCTGAAAGCTATAAGGCAGAGTATATAGCTAAGATAGGTAGTTCAGAAGAAGAAGGTAGACAAATAATAAGGGATGCTGCTAAGAGGGCCGAGGAAAGGGCTAACGAAATAATTAAAGCAGCTCATAAGGAAGCAGAAGAAATAAAACAAAGAGCAAATCTTGAAATAGACAGAGAAAGAAAAAAGGCTATAAATTCCCTTAAGGATGAAATAGCATCTATTGCCATGCTTGCGGCTTCTAAAGTTGTTGAAGAAGACTTAAATGATAAAAAGCATAATAACCTTGTAAGAAAGTTTATAGATGAGGTAGGGGAAACAAGATGGCAAAATTAGTATCTAGAACTTATTCAGAGGCTTTATTTGAAGTGGCTTTAGAGGAAAGCAAGGTAGATCAGTTTTTAGATGAAATAAGCTTTGTTACAAAGACCTTTAAAATGTATCCAGAGTTTTTTGAACTTTTCAAAACCCCCCTTGTTAAAGGCGATGAAAAGAAAAAGATAATGGAAGATATATTTGGTGATAAATTGAGTAAAGAGATGAATAATTTCTTGAAAATAATCATTGATAAAAGAAGAGGTCATTTTATTGAGCAAATAAAATGTGAGTATGAAAGTATAGTAAATGAACATAAGGGCATAGTTAATGCAGTAGCAATTACTGCGGTTCCTTTAGCTGATAAAGAAAAGATTATGCTTAGGGAGAAATTATCCACAATAACAGGAAAGACCATCGAGCTTTCAAATGAGATCGATAAGGATGTTATAGGTGGAATTTTAGTTAAGATAGGCGATAAGATTATAGATGGAACGATAAAGAGTAGACTTGAAGAACTGAAGGAAAGTCTATCACAAATCATAGTGTAAGAGATAGGGGTGAATAGACCATGAATCTTAGACCTGAAGAAATAAGCTCTGTGATTAAAGCACAGATTAAAAGATATGAAAGTAAGCTTGAAGCGAAGGATGTAGGAACAATAATTCAAGTTGGAGACGGTATTGCAAGAATCCATGGGCTTGAAAAATGTATGGCTGGAGAGCTTCTGGAGTTTCCTGACGAAGTCTACGGTATGGTACTTAACCTAGAGGAAGATAATGTTGGTGCTGTGTTACTTGGGTCTGATCAAAATATCAAAGAAGGGGATACCGTAAAGCGTACCGAAAGAATCGTTGAGGTTCCCGTTGGTAATGAATTGATAGGAAGAGTTGTTAATGCGTTAGGACAACCTATAGATGGTAAAGGACCGATAAAATCTGAAAAGTTTAGACCTATAGAAGCCGAGGCTCCTGGCGTTATAGACAGAAAATCAGTTCATCAGCCCTTGCAAACTGGTATCAAGGCCATAGATTCCATGATACCTATAGGTAGGGGACAGAGGGAGCTTATTATCGGTGATAGACAAACCGGTAAAACTGCCGTTTGTATTGATACCATCTTGAATCAAAAAGAAGAAAATGTAATTTGTATATATGTTGCTATTGGGCAAAAGAAATCCACTGTTGCCCAGCTTGTTAAAACTTTAGAAGAGAATGGTGCAATGGACTACACTATGGTGGTTTCAGCCTCAGCAAGTGAAGCGGCTCCACTTCAGTATATCGCACCCTTTGCTGGTTGTGCAATGGGAGAAGAACTTATGCATCAAGGTAAAGATGTGCTGATAGTGTACGACGACTTGTCTAAGCATGCTGTTGCATATCGTGCTATGTCATTATTACTTCGTCGTCCACCGGGACGTGAAGCATATCCTGGTGATGTATTCTATCTACATAGTAGATTACTTGAGAGAGCTGCAAAGCTTAGTGATAAGCTTGGAGGAGGTTCAATAACTGCCCTTCCACTTATTGAAACACAAGCGGGGGACGTTTCGGCTTATATCCCTACAAATGTAATATCTATTACCGATGGGCAGATATATCTTGAGACAGAATTGTTCAACGCAGGACAAAGACCAGCGGTTAATGCAGGTATATCCGTATCACGTGTTGGTGGAGATGCTCAGATAAAAGCTATGAAAAAGGTTGCAGGTAAAATCAAGCTTGAGCTTGCTCAGTATAGAGAACTAGCTGCCTTTGCTCAATTTGGTTCTGAGCTTGATAAGGATACAAAGGATAGACTTGATCAAGGTCAAAGATTAATGGAAATATTAAAGCAGTCTCAATATAATCCGATTAGAGTAGAAGATCAAGTTATAATAATCTATGCTGCTGTTAATAAGTATCTTAAGGAAATAGAAGTAGATGCTTTAGGACGTTATCAGGTACAACTTTTAGAATTTATGGGTAACAATCATTCAGAAATTGGTGCTTCAATAAAACAAACTGGTAAGCTTGAAGAAAAAACAGAAAACGAGCTTAAGTCGGCCATAGAAGAATTTAATAGGATATTTAAGGAAAGAGAAAAGGATAGAGCATAATATATGTTCAAATCTTCTAAGAATAATGGGCTGAGAAGTATAAAAAACAATGGTTTGTTAGGACCTTGGACTTAGGACTTTGAACAGCAAAATGCATTAGCATTTTGCTAAACCCTTGCCGCAGGAGGTGAAGGTATATGGCAGGAATGGGAATGCGCGATATCAAGCGTAGGATAAAGAGTGTAAACAGTACTAAACAGATAACTAATGCCATGAAGCTTGTATCTACTGCTAAGTTAAAGAGAACAAGAGACAGGTTTGAAAAAGTACAACCATATTCTGAAACAGTAAATAGAACTATACAAGGAATACTAGGGAGTGCTAATAATATTGAGCATAAATATATCAGTGAGCGTGAAATTAAAAAGAGTCTGTATATAGTTATTACGGCTGATAGAGGTTTATGCGGTGGATACAATATAAATGCTATAAAAAAGGCATTAGAGGATATAGAAGATAAGGAAAAGGCTAGCTTCATAGTTATTGGACAAAGAGCTAAGGGTTATTTACAGAAGAGAAATTATGAGATATTAGGTGAATATTTACAGATTTCAGAAAAACCAGAGTATAGTCATGCTAAGGATATAGGAAGATTAGCCCTTAAGCTATACAAAGATGGCGAAATAGATGAAATTAAGCTTATATATACTAGATTTGCAAGTACTATATCCCAAGTACCAGAATTGCTTAAGCTTTTACCAGCATCTAAACCAAATGAGGAGCAGTCTGGGGAAAAGGAATTTAAGTATGTTTCATATGAACCCTCTCCAGGGGCAGTGCTAGATTATCTGATTCCTAAATATGTTGAAAGTACAATATTTGGTGCATTAGTTGAATCGGCTGCCAGTGAACAGGCTGCTAGAAGAATGGCTATGGAAAATGCAACGGATAATGCTGAGGAAATGATTGGAAATCTTACATTGTCATTTAATCAGGCACGACAGGCTGCTATCACTCAAGAAATTACAGAAATCGTTGGAGGTGCAGAAGCACTGAAGTAGTTTATAGTTCTAAGTTGTGAGAAAAAGCACCATAAAAAATGACTGAAATGTTTTAAGCTTAGCTTTTGAAACTTGGAACTTTTATGAAAGGATGTGAACTCAGTATGGCCCAAAACGTTGGAAAGGTAGTTTCAATCATAGGTCCTGTTGTAGACGTAAGATTTGAAAGCCAAAATCTACCTGAAATCTTGAATGCCATAGAGATTAATTATAATGATAAGAAGCTTATAGTTGAGGTTGCTCAACATATAGGGGACAATACAGTAAGATGTGTTGCCATGTCATCAACTGATGGCTTGGTAAGGGGTATTGAAGCCGTGGATACAGGAACACCTATTTCAGTTCCTGTTGGAAAAGCAACATTAGGTCGTATATTCAATGTACTTGGAAGTGCTATAGATGCTAAGCCGGACCCCAAGAAGGTAGAAAAATGGCCTATTCATAGACCAGCTCCAGCCTTTGAAGATCAAGAGACATCCGCTGAGATTCTTGAAACTGGGATCAAAGTAGTTGATCTTATAGCACCCTATGCTAAGGGTGGTAAGATAGGTTTATTTGGTGGTGCCGGTGTTGGTAAGACGGTTCTTATCCAAGAGCTTATCAACAATATCGCAAAGGAGCATGGTGGACTTTCAGTATTTGCCGGTGTTGGTGAGAGAACAAGGGAAGGTAATGACCTTTATCATGAAATGATAGAGTCGGGAGTTATTGAAAAAACTGCCATGGTATTTGGACAGATGAATGAGCCACCAGGAGCTAGAATGCGTGTTGGACTTACTGGACTTACAATGGCGGAATATTTCAGAGACACTGAAGGTAGAGATGTACTATTATTCGTTGACAATATATTTAGATTTACACAAGCGGGCTCAGAGGTTTCAGCATTACTTGGACGTATGCCTAGTGCCGTTGGTTATCAGCCGACACTTGCTACGGATATGGGTGCCCTTCAAGAGAGAATCACATCAACTAAGAAGGGTTCCATCACATCGGTTCAAGCTGTATACGTACCTGCCGATGACTTAACTGACCCCGCTCCGGCAACAACGTTTGCCCATCTGGATGCTCAAACAGTTTTATCAAGAGAGATATCTAATCTAGGGATATATCCAGCTGTGGATCCTCTGGATTCTAACTCAAGAATCTTGACTCCAGAGGTAGTTGGAGAAGAACATTATAAGGTGGCTCGTCAGGTTCAAGAGATACTACAGAGATTAAAGGAGCTACAGGATATAATTGCTATACTTGGTATGGATGAGCTTTCGGATGAAGATAAATTAGTTGTTTCAAGGGGAAGAAAGATTCAAAGATTTATGTCACAACCATTCCACGTTGCTGAGCAGTTTACAGGAACTCCAGGAAGATATGTACCTATTAAGGAGACCATAAGAGGATTCAAGGAAATACTAGAAGGTAAACACGATGATCTTCCAGAATCGGCCTTTCTTCTAGTAGGAACAATTGAGGATGCAGTGGAAAAAGCGAAACAATCTTAAGGGTAAAGTGTTAGGGTCAAGTTCTAAGTTGCAAGTTCCAAGATTTAGACAAATAGAAGAACGATTAAAAACCTAGAACTTAGAACTTTGAACTTTTTTGGAGGTGAGCAAATGGCATCGACTTTCCAGCTTGAGATAGTTACTCCCGATAGAAAGTTTTTTGAAGGCGAGGTTGATATGGTTATTGCTAAGACCACGGAAGGATATACTGGTATTCTTCATGACCATGTTCCCATGGTATCACCTCTTTCTATAGGAGTAATTAAGATAAAAAAGGATAGTAAAATTATTAAGGCTACATGCTCTGGTGGCTTTATAAGCACTGATGAAGATAAAGCTACTATTGTTACTGATTCAGCTGAATGGCCTGAGGAAATAGATGTTGTAAGGGCTGAGTCTGCTATGAAGAGAGCCGAAGAAAGAATTAAAATTAAGTCTGAAGAAACGGATATGTTAAGGGCTCAAATAGCACTTAATAAAGCATTAAATAGATTAAGACTTACAAAAGGTGAATAAACAAAAAAATCCCGAAGAATTCCTTCGGGATTTTCAGATTGTTGACAAAGTCAACAAGATGTCAGGCTGCCTAACAATCCGAAGTTCGAGGCGTGCTGAAACCGAGAGGCTGCAGCGTATATAGACATACGTAAGGGTTCTTGGTTGAAGCAACAACGAAGAAATTCGGGTTTTTAGGCAGAATGAAATCCCGAAGAATTGCTTCGGGATTTTTTTAGTGTAGTGTAAAATATTGCTTGTGATTCCTATGGTATGGTTAAAAATTAAAAAAATAATTTTTTTATTATGTATATAAGAAAACCTATGTGTCAATACTTTTAATGAAAGAGGATAGAGTATAGCTCAAAATATGATTTTAAGTCCCCCTTTGCATATTTTGCTGCTGTATCTCTTCCTTTTATCATTTTAGCCGGTGCAATGGCTAGTAATTGAGTAGGGTGAGGGCAAATGTATAAGAAATTATTTATTTATATTTTTATTTTGACACTAAGTATATCCGTTGTATTTGGTAATTCCATAGAGCCGTTAAAACCGGAATTAGCAGTAAAAACAGCTTTTGATGTATCAAAGGCCAAATTAGATCATATAAACATTAATAGCTATGTAAGAATTGACAATAATTTTATAGCTATTGACAATGGAAGCAAAATATGTAATGATATTTCAGAAAAGCTTGGAATGAAAGAAATTAGTATTAAAAAAAAAATAGAAGAAAATTCTTATGGCATTAGTGTTAAGGGGATTCTTTGTGGAGGAGTATACGCTACTATTATCCTACGGAGTTCAAAGTTGGAGAACCCTAATGAAAGTACTATAGTCATAGATATAATTGAGACCAAAGGACAGTATGCTTTAGAAAAACTATGTGATAAAATTAGAGATGTCCTATTAAGCTATGGAAAAGTGAATCTGAATGTTAATATTGTAGGATATTATAATGGATTTGTAGATAATAAGGAACTTAAGATAATAATCGACAGACTATTTGAAGCAGTTGGAGCAGAAGGGGTTGAAGGCATAGATGAAGATAATTTAATTAGCATAACAGGATATACCCCTAATATTAAAGAGCATATAAGCTATTGTGGAAAAAAGGCAAATATCAATATTGCTACACGATTGAACAGCTATGAAAACAAAACGTATATATGGATAGGGACTCCATTGATCGTTGAGGAATATTAATAGAGTATGTTATATGTATGTGGTCATAAACTTTTATTGATCAATATTTATAAACTATCAGTACTTTATTTGGTAATTTAAGTAAATGGCATTTGTTTCGCAATACAAGCAGGAAAAAATAGATTGATGTAGAAATACTAAGATGGAGTATTTTTAAAATTATAACTTATATCAATAGATTTAAAATAGAAGCCTAAGAATTCGTAATATACAATAAAAGGAGGATCACCATTGCCAAAGATAATTGTACAAAAAAGTGGACCGTTAATGGGTACGGTAAAAGTAAGTGGTGCGAAAAACTCTGTTTTAAAAATCATGGCTGCTTCAATACTTTCAAAGGGTAAGGTTTTAATTGAAGATAGCCCTAATATAAAAGATGTTGAGTACATGGGAGAACTTTTAACTTCCCTCGGAGCAGATGTAAATAAAAACAGTGATGGTATTATAGAAATTGATTGTTCATTATTAAATAATTGTGAGGCTCCATATGAATTAGTAAAAAAGATGAGAGCATCATTTCAAATTATTGGCCCATTATTAGCTAGAAATGGAAAGGCAAGAGTTTCTCAACCCGGTGGATGTGCTATTGGAACAAGACCCATAGATTTACATCTAAAAGGATTTAAAGCCATGGGAGCCAAGATAGAATTGGGTCACGGTTACATTGAGGCTACAGCAGAAAAATTAGTAGGGGATAAAATATATCTGGATTTTCCAAGTGTCGGAGCTACAGAAAATATAATGATGGCTGCTACAATGGCTGAAGGTCAGACTATAATACAGAATGCAGCAGAAGAACCTGAAATAGTGGATTTAGCAAACTTTTTGAACAGTATGGGAGCTAATGTAAAGGGAGCAGGAACTGATACCATAAAGATACAGGGAGTAAAGGAATTAGGAGGGACAAGACACACTGTAATTCCTGATAGAATTGAAGCGGGTACATATATGGTGGCAGCTGCTATAACCGGTGGAGATATCACAATAAAAAATGCATTGCCAGATCATTTAAAGCCGATGATAGCTAAACTTAAGGAATGCGGGGTTGAAGTTTATGAAAATGCTGATCAAATAAGGGTGTGCGCTACAAATGGCATCAATGCCATCGATGTAAAAACCCTTCCTTACCCAGGATTTCCAACGGATATGCAGTCACAATTCATGGCGCTTTTGAGTGTGGCGAAGGGTACTAGTGTGATTATTGAAACCGTATTTGAAAATAGATTTATGCATGTTAGTGAACTAAATAGAATGGGTGCTAATATAAAGATAGAGGGACATAGTGCTGTAGTTCAAGGTGCTAAATCCCTTGAAGGAGCCCAAGTGAGGGCAACTGATCTTAGGGCTGGAGCGGCACTTATATTGGCAGGATTAGTTGCTGAAGGTAAAACGGAAATAAGTGATATACACCATATAGACAGAGGATATGTAGATATAGAGAGTAAATTAAGAAGCCTAGGGGCAAATATTGAAAGAGTAGATTAACATATACTTTAGGTAGATTCAAAAATAAGCTAGTCATCTTACTCGTCCTTTTGATTCTTTTCTTTGTTACTCAATCACTTACATACAGTGAGTATGCCCGTGACTGAGGGTATAGAAAATAATCAAAATTACTTCGTAACTTGACCAGCTTATTTTTTTCATATGCCCTATAATACAAAAAAGTGTCAAAATTCATTAATGGATTTTGACATTTTTTTATTATGGCAAATAATAATGTCATATTTCCCTGGAAATATGACAAAATAATTTTGAACTCAATCTAAAAATTCGACGAAGATATACAGAGCTTAGAATAAATCCTAATTTATACATATGGAAATATTCCATGTTTCTGGGGAGTTTTAATATACATAAATTAAAGTTTTGACTATAATCTCTGTCGCGGTGTATTACTTACTAATTTTTCAAATCCCACATTTATAATAGTGTAGAATTTTAATCATATTTTTTCCCTTAGCAACATAAAATGTAAGGAGTTTTATATGGACAAGGGGGAGAAGACATGAAGGGGATTCTATCTATAGTAATCGGGATAATACTAGTGACTATTTTATTGCCAATGGTTCTTATATATAGCTGTGATATAGCCCTACCTAATACGGAAAAGGAGAAACAAGAACATAGTACGGAAGAATTGATGATAAAGGTTTATCTAAACGAATCACAGAGAATTGTAGAAATAGAATTAGAAGAATATGTGAAGGGTGTGGTTGCAGGGGAAATGCCCGCCGCATTTGAAATGGATGCTTTAAAATCCCAGGCAGTGGCGGCAAGAACCAAGGCTCTACATCAAAAAATAAAATATGGAGATAGGGGAAATCCTGCACATCCCGGTGCAGAGGTATGTAATGGAGTACACTGTCAAGTATATAGAAGTAAGGAACAGCTAAGTAAAACAAAGGAAGAAAATTGGATGACAAATTATTGGCCTAAAATAGAAAGGGCTGTAGAGGAAACCAAGGGTTTGGTAATAACCTATGAGGGCAAGTTGATTGATCCCTTATATCATTCTACCAGTGGGGGAAGAACGGAAAATTCAGAGGATGTGTTTTCATCAATGGCACCTTATCTAAGGAGTGTAGAAAGTCCCTATGAAGAAGCATCCAAGCATTTAGAGGATGAAGTAGTATTATCTACAAATGAATTTATTACTAAAATAAACAATTCATATAAAAAATGTAATTTGAACAAGAACAATATTGTAGATTCTATGAAGATATTGGCAAGAAGTGAAGGTGGAAGAGTAACTAAAATGAAGGTGGGAGATGGGATATTAACGGGAAGAAATATTAGGGAGCTTTTAGGTCTTAAATCTGCTGATTTTAAAATAACAATATCAGGGAAAAAAATGGTATTCAAGACTAAGGGATATGGTCATGGAGTTGGTATGAGTCAATACGGCGCAAACGGCATGGCTAAAAAAGGATATAGTTTTGAGGATATATTGAAGCATTACTATAAAGGGGTAGGGATAGAAAAATATTAGTAATATTCAAAAAATAAATAAGCAAGGTGATGAGTTTATTTTTTCTACGTGCCTTAAAACCATGTATCGTCCACCGACATTTTGGTAATAATACAAAAGGGAGGTGGACTTTATGAGTTTTAGAAAAAAAATGAAAAAAGAAAAAAATGAGAATAATGAGGGTAGAGAAAAAGGGTTTGCAAGATTACTGGACAAAGAAGGCTTTTATATTATTATGTTCTTATGTGTTTGTATTGTTGGAACTGTAGCGGTTTGGGTGGCAAAATCCAATGTGGATAGAATAGCGGAGGACAATACGCCTAGAAATGAAGAGATGAATATAACGGATTCAGAAATAGTAAATATGGCAGAGAATGAAATAGAAAAACAAACCAATGACATTATTATTATAGACCAAGAAAATGAAAGTGATGAATTTACCATAGCACAGGATGAAGGAACTACAGAAAGCATAAATGAAGAAAATCCTGAATCAAGTGAAGACATGGAGAATAACCATGGGAAAATTCTTGTTGAAAATCAGAAACCAAAACTAAAAGTGACAACCGTAGAAAATAATCAAGCTGCAGAGGTCTCCAGTGAAAAAGCCATCACTATGATATGGCCTGTAAAAGGTGAGTTGGGAATGGGATATGCAGTTGAGACATTGACATATTCCAAGACCTTAGAGCATTATACTACCCACCACGGAATAGATATACTTGCGGAAGAGAACACACCAATAAAAGCTGTATTAGGTGGAGAAGTTGTAGAGGTATTAACCGATTCTAGATTAGGGATTACCATATCCATTGATCATGGGGAGGGTTTAATAACAAGATATAGTAATCTATGTACCGATCTTATGGTTAATATCGGGGATAGTGTAACTCAAGGACAAACAGTAAGTGGAGTAGGAACTTCATCAATATTTGAATCCGCTGAAGGACCCCATCTTCATTTTGAAGTATTGCTTAATGGTAAAAGTGTTGATCCTATGAAATATTTGGCTGAAGAATAAAAGAATAGGAACTATGTCATATATATTATGCAACTTAGCCAAGTCAAAGTTATTCAATTCAATCAACTAAATAAATCGACTTATAAGTTTATTGTTCTATATAGTTATTTCACTGCATATTATGTAACAAACCAAATTTTTAAAGGGGGTACATCAGTGAAGGACTATATAGAGGAAAGGGCTGTTGAAATAGCTGAGCATATAATCAGCAAACAAACTACAGTTAGACAAACAGCTAAAGTCTTTGGAGTAAGTAAAAGTACAGTACACAAGGATGTCACCGAACGACTCCCCAAGATAAACCCTCTTTTGGCTAAAAAAGTAAAAACAATACTTGAAAAAAATAAAGCTGAAAGACATATCAGAGGTGGCAAAGCAACTAAAATGAAATACACTGGTATTGCAAAATAGCATAAAGCAACAATAAGATAAGAGCAGGGTTATGGCCCTGTTTTATTATGTGAGCAAATTGCATAATTACCTTCTACAAAAACTATCTACCATATGTATTATGCAATTCTGCCAAGTAAGAGTTATGCAATTTCCTCATGTATAAATTGAAGTTTCAACTAGAATATCTATAGTCATTTTATTCATGCTTTTCCTACCTTTCATTCTTGCTCAATCAATTATATACAGTGATTAAAGAAGGGATTGAGTGCCTAGAAAATAACCCAAATTACTTCGTCACTTGACTCCTTTGTTTTTTTATATGCCTTATTATAATTTACCATTGTAAACGAACCTATATTATGTTATAAATAGGTATAGAATACAAAAACTAACTTGATAAACATAATGCTAAATTAATTGAAGGATATTTTAAAAAATATAGAGGAATTTACATGAATATATAGAATCATATTTTTATGGACATAATTTAACATTTTTCAAGGAATTTTTAATTACATTATACGACGTAATTATTTTTTAGTTTAGACAAATTGTTAATTGAGGAAATTGCATAATCACCTTCTATGAAAACTACCTACTATATATAATTTAAGGATTCCCCAAACTATACCATCAAATATGCTTATATCTTAAGCAATTAAATTAAGGATGATATTCGCATATTAGGCTTAGCCAAGACAGAGTTATACAATTTCCTCAATTAATATACAATACAAATGAATAAATCTATTGGACAAGCTTTTAATAGTCTATGGACTGGCATGCAGTAATATTAGAAAGCAAGTATACAATAGTGATATATAGACGAAAGGTGTGGAGAAATGTTTGGAACAGAGATAGGTATAGATTTAGGAACTGCCAGCGTATTAGTTTATATCAAAGGCAAAGGAATAGTTCTTCAAGAGCCGTCGGTGGTAGCCATAGATAGAAATACCGATGAAATTCTTGCCGTGGGTTCAGAGGCCAGACAGATGCTTGGAAGAACTCCTGGAAATATAGTAGCTATAAGACCTCTTAGGGACGGAGTTATTTCAGATTATGAGGTTACTGAAAGGATGCTTAGATATTTTATAAATAAGACCTGTGGAAGGAAATTTTTTATTAAGCCTAAAATTATAGTTTGTGTTCCGAGCGGAGTTACAGAAGTTGAAAAAAGAGCGGTTATAGATGCTACCACTGAAGCTGGGGGAGGAAAAACCTATCTTATTGAAGAACCCATTGCAGCTGCTGTAGGAGCGGGCCTCGATATAACTAAGCCTGATGGTAATATGGTCTTAGACATAGGAGGAGGAACATCTGACATAGCCGTAATATCACTGGGTGGTATAGTTGTTAGTGAGTCAATAAAAGTAGCCGGGGATAAGTTTGATGAAGCTATTATTAAATATATGAGAAAGACTAAAAACATTCTTATAGGTGAGAGAACTGCTGAGGATTTAAAGATAAATATCGGTACTGCTTATCCAAAAACCAAACCAATAAAAATGGATTGTAGAGGTAGGGATTTGATAACAGGACTTCCTAGAACAATTACTGTCACTACTGAAGATATGCTTGAAGCTCTTCATGAGCCGGTGAATTCAATAGCAGATGCAGTTCATTCTGTTCTTGAAAGAACGCCTCCTGAGCTATCATCGGATATTAGTACAAGGGGTATAGTAATGACCGGTGGAGGAGCATTATTAAACGGACTCAATAAGTTGATTGAGCATAGAACAGGTATTCCAACATATATAGCAGAAGATCCAGTATCCTGTGTGGCAACTGGAACGGGAATGTCATTAAATCACCTAGATGTTTTAGAAAAAAGTATGATGACAAATAGAAGAAATAAAAGGCCGAGAAGATAAATATCAAAAGCTACTAATCCTTTGAATTAGTGGCTTTTTCATTTAAGCCGTATTTATATCCTAGGCATTTGTATAATTATAGCTTAATAATCCAATAAAAAATCTAGTGAAAGTTAAAGAAATAAGTAGAATTTGCCGATAAATCATTAGGAATGTTATACCTTAGTTGTTAAGCTGTTAACCTAAGGATTTGCTATATAGATAAGATATTTAGATTTGTACATTTTTACGAGGAGGTAGTTTTCAATATGTTTCGTGGACTATACATGGCATCATCATCCCTTATTACTAATAATAGAAAAATAGATGTGGTAAGTAATAATATGGCCAATGTTAATACGACAGGATTTAAAAAGGATCTAGTTCTTATAGAATCCTTTGAAGATGCACTAATTAGTAAGATGGATGGGACTATAAACCCTAACAATTTAAGAAAACTACATAAAGTAGATGTTCAAGATAAAAATGGTAGTTTTGAAGTGAGTTCAAATACAGGATATATGAGGGTCAAAACACCTACGGGAATAAGTTTTCATAACAAAGCAAGATTTACTGTGGGAGACGATGGTTTTTTGAGAACCTTTTATAAGGATAGAGAAGGCAAAATAGAGAGTGGATATGGATACGAGATACTGGGGAATAAGGGCTTGATCTATGTTGGGGATGGTCAGCTGAATATAGATGAAGGTGGAAGGGTATTTGTTGACGGAGAATTGGTTGATAGTTTAATAACCTTTGCACATCCATCTGTAATAGGAACCATGAACTCAGGAGTTAAGCTTGAAAGAATAGAAACAAATTTTGAACAAGGACAGCTGATTAGGACGGATAATCCACTGGATTTTGCCATAAAGGGAAACGGCTTTTTTGTGGTTGAAACTGAAGAGGGTACTAGATATACTAGGGATGGTTCCTTTAAACTTAATGAATATAAGGAATTGATTACCTCCGAGGGGCATAAGGTCCAAGGATCATATGGTGATATCGTCTTAGATGGAGAAAATATGGCATTGACACCAAATGGAGAGCTTATGGTGGATGGAGAAATAGTAGACAAACTACAGCTTGTTAATGTAAAAAATATTAGGGATTTGAGGAAAACCGAGACGGGGCTTTATAAAGTAGAGGATGGAATACAGGTAGAAGAAGAAGGCTTTAATGGCCAGGTTTTACAAGGTCAGCTTGAAAAATCAAATGTGGATCCAATAAAAGAAATGATAGAAATGATGACTTTGTACAGGGGATATGAATCTAGTCAAAAGATGATAAAAGCCTACGATGAGACTATAGGAAAAGCGGTAAATGAAATAGGTAAAGTTTAGAGTGGGTATGGGAATTTAATAACACTTTCTGAAGAAATTAAATTATATTAATTTGGATAATAAATGATATGGGAGGAATAGGAAATGCGTGCACTTTGGACTGCGGCATCGGGTATGAAAGCTCAACAATTAAACATTGATACTATCTCAAATAACCTTTCAAATGTAAATACAACAGGGTATAAGAAGCAGAGGATAGAGTTTAAAGATCTTATGTATGAGAAGCTAAGAAGAACTGATTATAACGAAGGGCAAGGGAAACCTGTTAATTTGGAGGTAGGACATGGTGTAATGCCCGCTGCTACAGTACGTTCATTTACACAGGGAAGCTTTGAGCAAACAAATAATGATCTTGATTTTGCTGTGAATGGGCAGGGGTTTTTTGTTGTAAGGGATACTAATGACAACCTATTTTATACTAAGGATGGCAGTTTTAAGCTTAGTATAGAAGATGGAGAAGCAAGAATATCTACTTCAGATGGATATTATGTTCAATCAGATATAGGGGATGTGGAGCTTGGTAGAGATATATCAGATATATTTGTCAGTCAAGATGGAGTAGTAAGTGTAAAAAGAACGGATTCTGAAGAAATAGAAGAGGTGGCAAATCTTTTACTGGTCAAATTCTCTAATCCAGCGGGACTTGAGAGCGTAGGTAAAAACCTATTAAAGCAAACAACTGCTTCTGGAGAATCTGTGGAATCCTTCCAAGGCGATGCCGGTGAAGTACTGCAAGGTTTTTTAGAAACATCAAACGTACAGGTTGTAGAAGAAATGATAAAACTGATTACAGCCCAAAGAGCCTATGAAGTTAATTCAAAATCTATTCAAACATCCGATGATATGCTACAAATGGCAAATAATCTTAGAAGATAAAGCATTTTACAGCTTATAGCTGATAAATAAGGAGGTCGCCCTTATGAAAATATCAAACGACGTAATGACTGGTAATATCAATCAAATAAAAACTAAGAGTGCTAAGAGCAATACCGAGGACTTTAAAAAAATCTTAGAAGAGGCTAAAAATTCTAATGATAAGGAAAAGCTAGAAGCTACCTGCAAACAGTTTGAGTCCATATATATTAACATCCTTATGCAAAATATGCGTAAAACGATAGGGGATAGTGGACTAATTGAAAAAAGCCACGCTAGAAAAATGTTTGAAGGAATGCTTGATGAAGAAATCTCAAAGGAAGTATCTAAGGGTCAAGGAATGGGGCTAGCTCAAATAATGTATCAACAGCTATCACAAAAAAATGGCATTGACGAAGATGATAAATAGAATCTTGTGTAATATAATGTATAGAGTTAATACCAAAATAAGGTAGTTAACTCTATTTTTATTGATATAATGCCATGGGTAGGTTAAAATAAATTATATGCATAGATTAAAGTCTCTACTTAAATTCCTATAGTTCAAATAAAACAAGGAGTGATTATAATGCTAAATAATATACAGATTCAAGAAATCATACCCCATAGATATCCATTCCTCTTGGTAGATAAAATTGTAGAAATGGAACCGGGAAAAAAGGCTGTAGGGATCAAGAATGTAACTGCAAATGAACCCTTTTTCCAAGGCCATTTTCCAGGAAATCCAATAATGCCCGGTGTGCTTCAAGTAGAGGCCATGGCTCAGGTGGGGGCAGTAGCAGTACTTTCAATGGAAGAATATAAGGGTAAGCTTGCTTTGTTTACTGGTATGGATAATGTTAAATTTAGAGAACAGGTTGTGCCTGGGGATACACTGAGAATGGAAGTGGAAATGGTAAGTATTAGAAGAGGCATAGGAAAAGGTGAAGCTGTGGCCTATGTAGGAGACAAAGTGGCATGTAAAGCCACAATCAAGTTTGCATTAGTGGATCAAGAATAAGTACTACATGTTTTCTAGAAAAATCTGATTAAAAGCTTAGGTATATTTAAAAATAAACTAGTCATCTTGCTCGTCCTTTTGATTTTTTTCGTTGCCAATTGGCTGCTTACATATAGTGAGTATGTCCTTGATTGAGTGCCCAAAAAATAATCAAAATCACTTCGTGACCTGACCTGTTTATTTTTTTTATAGAAAGTAATTATGCAATTTGTTTAATCAACAACTGCTAGTAATGAATAGAATGGATAATAAGGAACTATTTAATCCATGGTCAGTAGTAAAGGGAGGTGAATTCATGTACGGTCTAGTATTGGAAGGTGGAGGGGCAAAGGGTGCATTTCAGATAGGAGCTTGGAAGGCGTTAAAGGAGCTAGGAGTAGATATACAAGGAATATCAGGGACATCGGTAGGGGCCTTAAATGGAGCTATAATTGCCCAGGATGAATTTGAAAGATGCTATGACATATGGTACAATATGTCGCCTTCCAAGGTGATAAATATAGATGACAAGCTTTTAGAAAGACTTCTTAAGTTTGATATAACCCCCGATAGTATTAATTATATTATGGGACAGTTAAAGACTTTGTTGAATGAAAGAGGCTTGGATATAACCCCCTTAAGAAATCTACTAAAGGGATTTATTAATGAGGATGTTATCAGAAGCTCCAAAAAAGATTTTGGAATGGTCACAGTTTCCTTAACGGACTTAAGACCACTTGAGCTATATATAGAAGATATTCCAAAGGGGAAGCTTATAGAATATCTCATTGCCAGTGCATATCTTCCCGTATTCAAAATGGAAAAAATAGGTGGTAAGTTGTATCTGGATGGTGGATTTTATGACAATTTACCCATAAGGATGCTCCTTGGCAAGGGATATAGGGATTTGATAGCCATTAGACTCCATGCCATTGGTAGAACCAGAAGAGTTAGGAAAACTGGTTTAAATATTACCTATATAAATCCTTCAGATGATCTGGGTATGACCTTAGATTTTACAACGGAAAGGGCACGAAGAAATCTAGAACTTGGATATTTTGACACCTTAAAGACGTTTAATAAGTTAAAGGGAAGCAAATACTATATTCAGCCTAAAGCCGATGAGGATTACTTTGTACAATATTTCTTAAACCTTTCAGAAGAAAAGGTATTATTGATAGGAAAAATTTTGGGTATAGAATATATGCCCTATAGAAGAATGCTCTTTGAATATATAATTCCAAAGCTTGGGGAACTTTTGGGTATAGGCAGGGAAGAGGGCTATGAAGATATTATCTTAGCGATGTATGAAAGGGTAGCGGAAAAACGCAGAATCGAGAAATTTAAATTATATAGTTTTGAAAGCTTTGAAGATGAAGTTTTAAGTAAGTTTCAGCCTTCAAGGGGCAGTGTATCGAAGATGATCCCCAATCTTCTAAAACAAAGTGATTTATTGATGAAAACCGTTAAGGGCGATATATTGGATGAGATTAGCGATGTACTATTTAGGAATTTAGCTGCAAAGGAAAGCTTGTAGTACTATAAACCTACAAATTGCACAAATTTTGTCGTTAAATTTATGAGAATATACAAAAATTTAGAATCTAAGGGATATTTCATATATTTTTAATCATAATTATTAAAATTTATTATATCATATACATGTAGGCTTATTTTACAAAAAGCTTTATCGGATAAAATTATGAAGGAAGCTTAAGGGGGAACAGATATGGACTACATGGAGAAATATAGGGAGTGGCTTGATAATCCATATTTTGATGGTGAAACAAAAAAAGAGCTGCTTAGTATAAAGAATGATAAAAAAGAGATAGAAGAAAGATTCTATAGGGAATTGGAATTTGGTACGGGTGGACTTAGAGGCATCATTGGGGCAGGTACAAATAGGATCAATAGGTATATTGTGAGAAAGGTTACTCAAGGACTGGCTAATTATATATTGCAACAAGTAGATAATGCGAAGGAAAAGGGAGTAGTTATTGCATTTGACTGCAGACATAAATCTCCTGAATTTGCGAAGGAAGCTGCCCTTGTATTAGCGGGGAATGGAATAAAGGCATATGTTTTTGAGTCCCTAAGGACTACTCCGGAGCTTTCCTTTTCCGTTAGGGAACTGGGAGCAGCGGGGGGAATAGTTATTACTGCAAGTCATAATCCAGCAAATTATAATGGATACAAGGTATATGGAGAAGATGGGGGGCAGCTTGTTCCCCGATATGCAAATAAAGTCATAGAAGAAATTGGAAAGATCCAAGACTTTAGTAGGGTAAGTTATATAGATGAAGAAGAGGCCCTAGAAAGGGGCCTACTTCATATCATCGGAGAAGAAATAGATAAAAAATACATAGATATGGTTAAAGACCTATCCCTAAGAAAAGATATCATAGAAAAAATGAAGGATTACAAAGTAGTATATACCCCTTTGCATGGTACCGGAGCAATGGCTGTAAAAAGAGTATTTACTGAAATAGGTTTTGAAAAATTTTATCCTGTAAAAGAGCAGGAGGTACCAGACAGCAACTTTTCAACAGTTGAATCTCCCAATCCTGAGGAACATAAGGCCTTTGATATGGCCATCAATCTGGCGGAAAAAGTTGGGGGAGAGATTATCATAGGTACTGATCCAGATTGCGATAGGGTTGGAGCAGTGGTTAAAAATAGTGAAGGGAAGTACCAAGTATTAACTGGAAATCAAACGGGAGCATTGCTCATTGATTATATATTATCCTCCATGAAGAATATTCCAAGTAATGGTGTCATAATAAAGACCATAGTTACTTCTGAGCTTGGCAGTAAAATAGCTAAAAGCTATGGAGTTGGCACCATTAATACCCTTACGGGCTTCAAATTTATTGGTGAGAAGATCAAGGAATTTGAAGGTAGGGAAGATAAGATATTTTTATTTGGATATGAAGAAAGCTATGGATACCTTAAAGGAACTGAAGTACGGGATAAGGATGCAGTGGTTTCATCCCTATTGATAGCTGAGATGGCCGCATACTATAAGTCAAAGGGTATGACATTATTGGATGCACTAGAGGAATTATTTAAGAAATTTGGGTATCATAGAGAGGCTTTAAAATCCATTGTTCTTAAGGGGAAGGATGGAGCTCAAAAGATTGGCAGAATAATGGATAGCTTTAGAAGTAATTCGCCCCTGGAAATAGCAGGAATTAGGACTGAGGTAGTAAGAGATTATTTAAAGGGAAAAGCTAAGTTTATATTCGAGGATAGAGAAGAGGTTCTTGATTTACCAGAATCAAATGTTTTACATCTCACCTTGGAGGATGGATCATGGATTGCCATCAGGCCTTCAGGCACTGAACCTAAAGTAAAGATATATGTCTCAGTTGTAGGAGCTAGAAAGGAAGAGGCTGAGGAAAAGCTGAATACCATTGGAGATTACATACTAAAGTTGATAGACGGAATAGAGTAGAAGAAAGGGTATAGGATTTAGAAAATATGACGTGGGGGCTGTCCTATCTGACACACATGCTTTTTAGTGGGTCTGGGGGACTGTCCCCACATTATATTTTCAAAGCTTATAACTTGAAATGTTCTAGGTAGGGTATTTGATTTATATTTATGGAAAACTTCCTAAAAAATGAAATATTTGTCCATGTATAAGTTAAGTTATATTATGAGAATCCTACATAGGGATTCCAGTCAAAACTTTAACCTAAACTATATATATATTCCCTAAAATATATGTTAGAATATAATGAAGTAGAGAATGAAAAAAATGAGGAGTAATTTAATGAAAAAGGAAAAATTTAAGGTTATAAAGGGAGGCGGGGGAAAAACCGTCAAGCCTAAATATAAATTTAAAAAGAGCTTTGTTACAAATACTAGACTTATGGGTGTAGTAGGAATGAAAATTTATTGGGAAATGGAAGATGGAAAAGAATATATTCAATTTTTTCATCTGGACTTCGAGGAATATGGTATTGATGGGTTTGAGAGTCTTGTGGATGGAACCAAGGAAGATATAGACTTCATTACATCAAAGATGATGGGTGGTCTTGGTGGAAAATTTGTGAGAATTACTAAAAAAGAAAGTATGTATATATTAAATGAGAGTTTTAAAGTAAATATTAGAAATGGTGAGTCTTTGTGTCAAGATGTAGAAGAGTATGAATTTTTATTGAAGCCTACAACCATAGATAAAGCTGGGGAGTTAAAACTATGGTATAAGATATGCGAGATCATTGAAACCGATTATCAGCTAGTAAACTATTTTATCATGAGGGCAGTTGGATTTGATAAAAAGGGACAGAATCTTTTATGCATAGATGGTAAGGTAAGTGGGTTTGATCCAACTGACAAATCATTTACATTAATTAAGAATACAATAAGACCTTCCCATACTAAGAATGGAATCAACTACTATAATGTAGAATCCTTAATAGATTTAGACAAGGGATATCAGTTAATAATATCCACTATTGGGGTACAACCAACTCAATATGGGCTTAGGGTTGCCTATGGATCCATAGAGAATATGATGAAAATATCTTCTATAGAAGCAGCTTTTCAACTTAAAAAGTCCGAGTATATATTAGTATACTCCACGGAGGAACTTATAAAGCTTGTAGAGATTTTGGATAAGGAGAAGCCCAATGCCATGCAAAATATTCACCAAACCGGTTTTCTATATACCGAATTTAATCCAAACAATGATCATGTGAAAAGGCCAGTATACTATCTAAATGGAGATATATTTGCTGTGTATTTTATAACCACTGAAAATCAATTGGCTGTGAGTACTTTTTCAAAGGAGAATTTATTGGAGCTGAGAAAATACTTTGGCGGCGCGTCTTTTCAGGATTTACTTGAATTAGAAGGTGAGTTTAAGACTGATACTCCACTTTTATATGAATTTGTCCATAGTGGTTATGAAGATTTTTTTGACTTTTTAAATAATGAATAGACCTCTTACAAAGGAGATGAAAAATGGCTGTACTTGAGCAAGTAATTATATTATTTTTGTTGATTATAATAGGATATATAATAAAAAAGTTAAAGATAATATCTAATGATATGAATAGGGATGTAAGTAATTTAGTGATGAATGTAGCTTTACCTGCTTTTATTATTACGGCCATGAATTTTTCCTTCTCCCCCGATGTTTTGGTTAAAAGTGGTAAATTGATTATTGTTTCAATATCCATATATACATTTGTTATAGGGATTTCTTTTTTTATAACTAAAATCATGGGAGTCAAAGGGGAAACTAGGGATATATTTCAATATTCTATAGTTTTTTCTAATGTTGGCTATATGGGATATCCTGTGATTAAAGCTTTAATGGGAGATATAGGAGTATTTTATGGGGCACTTTACAATCTGCCCTTTAATATTCTAGTTTGGACATTTGGAGTATATCTTTTAACTAGAAATGATATGAAGACCCATAAAGAAAAGCTAAATAATAAAAACAGTATAAGTATCAAAAAATTTATAAATCCAGGAATAGTTGCGATTATAACGGGATTTATCCTATTCTTGTTTTCGATAGAATTGCCCTATTCAATATATAGAACCTTGGAGCTTTTGGGTAGTTTGACAACCCCCTTAGCTATGATATTTATTGGTTCCATATTGGCTGATGTAAAGACATCAGAAATATTTACTGATAAAAGAGTTTTTATATTATGTGTCATTAGATTAGCTATATTACCTGTTTTGGTAATGTTTATACTGAGAACAATAGGATTTAGTGACTATTTGGTAGCCATACCTGTAATAATGACTGCCATGCCTATAGCTGCTAATGCAGCAATAATGGCATCAAGGTTTAATAATGATTACCACCTAGCATCAAAGACAGTATTCTTATCAACTCTATTTTCAGTACTTACTATACCCTTGATAGTGATTATGTTGAAATAGCTCCTATTAAACTTTTTGCTATAACTTCTGCCATTTCTATTACTAAGCTTAGTCTGATATTATGAATTGGAAAGAAATCATCGGTGGTAAATTTATCAACTATGCCAACTATGGAAATATTTCCAACGGAGGGAAGGTTTTTACCTACTCCCTTTCCGGGTAAAATGGGACTGTGCCTTATTTGTATATTGCCTATATATTTTTGATCACCGAGGCAAGCATCCACGGCGATTATATTCGGATTTTTATGTATATCCCTGATTTTTTTTACTTTTTCCTTGAGATTGATTGCATGTATTGGATTTTTCAATGTTCCATAAACGGGATATTTGAAATTCGCCCTTATAAGCAGTGTGCCAACTAGTGGGCCTAGGGCATCGCCGATACATCTATCGGTACCAATACATATTATTATTGTATTGGGTTTGAATTTCTTGGATAAATTTTCTGATAGGAGACTGACCCCATATTTGTCTTGAAAGTGAATTTTAATTTCATGTATTGAATCTTTTTTTTTCATGACCAAAAGAAAAAACACCCCCTCATATGATATATATGAAGGGGTTATATTTTTAATTAATATTTTTTATATAGGAACCCTAATGTTTAATGAAAATTATTAACCAACAAAGGGGATTTAGTCCTCTTTGTTGGTTGTTCGTCTGTAATATTCAACGATTAATTTATTGAGTTCATTACTTTGATCAACAAGCTCATCCATAGACATATCATGTAAATTATTATCTAATGTAGATGATAATTCTTTTCTAAGTTTTTCAATTTTAATACTTAAGCTATTTATATTATTCATAATAAAACCTCTTTTCATAGGTATCTAATAATTTCTAAAAAATCATATCAACTAAATTATATGACAATATATCATGTATTTCAATAACATTAGGGATAAGTTCATTGTTTTTTTACCCAGATTGATCATGGAATGCTTAAAAAAGTGGAAATAGTTCTGATTTATAGGGCATATGAAAAAAATAAATAAGTTAGGTTACGAAGTAATTTTAATTATTTTCTAGAAATTTAGTAACGGGTATAATCAATGTACTTAAGTGATTGAGGAACGACGAAAAGAATTGAAGGGAATAGGAAGAAGCATTTTTGTTAAGAATATCAAATATGTATGAATTATGTGGAATTATATATTTGATCGACATATCTGGAGGTGGGATTATGAAAAGAAAAATATATCTTATATCAATGATCGTATTGACTTTTATTACGACATCGACAATAATGTGTTTTCATCCATATGTTAGTGGTAGGCTTTCGGAGGGAAAAAATAATCAGTTGGTTAGCCTCATAAGTCAAATGAAGGAAGGTGATTTAAATGTAACCGACGGGGATATTCATATAATAAACGATGAAGTATTAGGGATTTTTGTTAAGTTTTATAGTGACAAAGGGATTGAAGACCTAGAAATACACCAAAAGGAAGAAATAAGATACATACTGGAGAGTATGGGAGACTATAATACAAGTAAACTTAAGAATTTTCTTAATCATGATCCTTCCCGCAAGGAAGGGGAAATCTATAGGATTTTAAGTGAAAATTTATTCGATGAGCAGCTTATGTTTCTCGATGAAATGTTGGGTGATTAGGGTTATAGCTTTAGAGCCATAACCCTAATCCCTTTGTTTATTTCCTATCTATCTTTTTTAAACATATTTTTTATCTCATAGGTCACGTATCCGTCATTTACAGTGAATACCATGTATTTTAGGTCTTTCTCGGGGTCAATCTCATCATAGGTAGGGAAGGATTTCAACTTGACTAATCCTATACCCTTTATGGTTTCAATTTCAAAATCTTTATTGTTGCCACCGGATAATATCCATATATCCATATTTTTTTCTTTTCTTAGCTTTCCAAGGGTATCGAAGAATAATTTCTCCTCAAGTTTATCTATAAAGCTCAATGGCTTTGGTAAAACAACGAAGAGACTGTCGGATTCTAGATTCTTAACTTTATCTAGGAACCAAATCCATTGATTGTAATCCGTAGCCCTAAGACCCCTTTCACTATTGTCCAGCCTAATGAATGAGCTGTTTTTGAATTGAGTATGGGAATATCCAGAGGCTCCCACTAAATAATTATCCAGCAGCTGATCCTCTAGTTTGCCGTCAATGTGGTTTGTAAAAAGGTTCAAATCCATAGTTTCAGTAATGTCTGCAAGCTCATTTACAAACCATGTATCTAGCATCGTATCTATATCTCCGATGCTTCCGTGGGCCAAGAATCTAAAGGAATCTTCGTTTTTAAGCTCACTAGAGATATTCCTTTTATCTATGTAGACGGTTGTGTCCTTTGGAATTTCTTTATCAAAACTAGGCTTGTAAAATGCTGTTATGTCATCTACATAAATATATCCAGAGTCCATGAAAAGGGGCTCTGTTTCAACTAAGTATATTCTTTCGAGTTTTATTGGGGCTATTGCTCTATCGGGTATGATGGCTTCAACAAATTTCCATCCCTCCCAGTCAACGTTTCTTTCAAAGGTCATATTATAGGAATTTTCAGAGGCATCGGTTATTTTCCCTCTGAGCCAATGACCGTTTCCCTTATTTCCATATACCCATAGACCTAGTTTTTCGGGCTTTTCCTTGAGTTGGAGACCATCGTCATTAAAAACAATATATGCAGCCTTAGAAGCATTGACATCAGTGAAATCATAGCTTAACTTACCGGAGCTTTGACCATTTTTAGGGCTAGGTGAAAGCTCAAAGTTGCCTACAACTTCCTTGGGATATGGTAAAAAGCCTGCATTTAGTCTTTCAAAATCATCAAAAATAACCTTAAGGTAGTTTGTTGACACTTGAATATAGGCATCAATATTGTTTAAGGAGGCCTTTATTATATCGTTGCTTACTTCCTTGGAAGATATAAAAGTATTGTTTTCTATGTCACCGATTTTGTTTGGAATAGACCAAATTAAATCATCTGAGTTTATCTTCGCCTTAAAGCCTTCGTCATTTACGGCTTCTATATATAAAGGGACTTCCCTTTCTGCCTCTGCAAATATCTTTGAGGGAGAAATATGAAGCTTGTTAGGGTGTTCTAGAACCTGAATATCTATGGAAGCAGTTTTATTTTTAAAGGACACCTCAATAGTTCCTTCGCCGGTAGTAGTAGGAATGAACTTATCTTCCATAAAATCACCCTCTATACCATTTACCCTCCATCTAACATCGTCTAAATCCACATGGGTAGGGTTGTAATTTCCATCGTAGGCCTTTACCCTAAATTTCCTTGATGTTCCTAAAAATATGTTTGTATCGTCACATTCTATCTTTATATCCTTTAGTTGCGATTTAGGACTGTTATTAAGTACTGCAAGTCCGTTCATAATTTTTCTTTCGAAGCCCCCCGATGGATTATTGACTATTGTAACAGTTTCATCACCCAAAGGCTTTACGACCATTTCAGTAGATCCTCCACCATCAAGGTTGATTCCATCGTAGGCACCGAGTTCTATTAGGATCTCAGCAAGTTCCCTTTGAGTGGTCCCCGTATAGGAAGAAGTTCTACCATCAATTGTCACCATAATAATTTCATCCTTATCCTTACTTATACCGAGTCCAGTTCTTGGATGATTGCCAGAGATTTTAAGGGAGAAATCATCGGGGATAATTCCGTCTTTAAGTATTATAGAGCCTCCCCCCATGGCTAAGGAAAGCTCCTCAAAGTTTGGCTTCCCTGTCATATTAAGCAAAACCCTATCATTTTGAGAAAAATTATTCAAAATATGGGCTTTAACTTCACCCGTGGCAGCGATTATAAAACCGTTATCGGGAATCTCTATGGCCTCTAAATTATCACGTATTTCTTGAACCCTATTATCTACTATGACCATTTCCACTATATCATCGTGCATTTCATTACCAAAGGAAAGCTCCCCCCAGTTGCTATCTAGAAGAATACCTCCAGTATTTATGTAGGGCTTATTTTTATAGGCTATATTGAGTACAGAGCTATTTTCACCATTTATCAGTCTAATGCTACCTTCCTGCCAATAGTCTATAAAGGGCTTGTTTTCATCATCAATGTTGAAGGTTGCAAAGTCAGGGTGACTTTTTGATGATGTTATAAGCTCGCCATCTTTAACTACAGGGCCTATAGTTGCAAAGGCCCGAGTATCATAGAAATCACCATTTATGGCTCCCACGATCTTATGGGCATTTTCACTTTCGGAAGCAAGATTAGTTAATGGGTCCCTATTGGAGATACCATTTTTACTTGTAAGTACTTCCAAAGAAGTATAATTATCATCGGTATCTATTCTAAGAACATTTATATTTAGCCATCCCTTATGGGTAAATCTCAATATTTTCTCGTGAACTACTCCTCCGGATAGATTTTCAGAGGACTCTTCTCCATAGATATCAATAAACTCAGCAGAAGAGAATGTAATGAAAGTATTAAAGGCCAACAGGGCAGTCAATAGTCCTGCGGTAAATCTTTTCTTATTCAGCATATTTATCCTCCAATCCTATTATTTTTTATTCATTCCCCATATATTTAGCTGCTCAGTATTCATCAAGGCATTCAAAAGGGCCTTTTTGGAATGAGGTATATCCTTATAAAATCTTAATAGGGATTGCTTCATATATTCCCTTTTTGTGTTTCCATCGGCAGGGCAAGAACTTTTGACCACAGGAAGATTCTGTCTTTTAACTGCACCTGCTATCTCCCGTTCTTCAGCATAGATCATAGGTCTAATCATAGTTAAATCCTTTCTACTAAGATAGGTTACGGGGTCAAAGGTATTGATCCTTCCCTCATAGAACATACTTAAAAATAGGGTTTCAATACCGTCATCCCTGTGATGACCTAGAGCCAGCTTTGTTACTGAGTTTTCCTTACAAAGATCGTGAAGAGCAGCTCTTTTGAATCTAGCACATAATGAACATGGATTTTTTTCATTTCTTTCTTCAAAAACTATTTTGGCAATTTGAGTTGGTTTAATTATATATTCCACACCTATTTCATCACATAAGCTTTGTATAGGGGATAAATCAAAGTTATCAAAACCAAGGGTTAAGGATAGGGCTTTAAGTTCATATTTAATCGGCGAAAAGTTTTGAAAGAGTCTTAGACCATATAAAAGTGCCACACTGTCCTTTCCCCCTGAAACTCCAACGCCTACTATATCTCCATCCTGTATCATATCAAAATCTTCTACGGCTTTTCTAATGTATCCAATAATTTTTTTCAAGCTATATCCCTCCTCTCCTAATTATACTTTATTGGCAATACTATTGTAATTAAAAAAGTATTACAAAAAGTGACCATTAGACCCAGTGTATATGCAAATAATTGCATAAAGAAATCAATTGACAAATTTTGGATGAAAATATATACTTTAATTGCATCGCCAGTCATAGAATATAGCAATATAATGTTGAAAGTATAAATTTTAGGGAATAAAACGATACTGTAAAGTATATTATCTAAGTAGTATTCTGTATTTCATCAATATAAATATATTAACTAGTGGGTGAGTAATAATGGGCTTAGTTGATTTCTTATCAAGGGAGCTTAGAGTTTTTTTACTTTCAACTTTACCGATAATAGAGTTAAGGGGGGCTATTCCCTATGGTATCGCAGTGGGGATGAACCCCATCCATGCAGCTTTTTTATGTATAGTAGGCAGTATGGTACCTGTCCCATTTCTACTGTTCCTTTTAAAGCCTTTTTTTACAAAGCTAAGAAGGATTTATATGATAAGAGAATTTGAAATATGGCTAATAGATAGGACGGAGCGAAGGGCAGGAAATATAAAGAAATACAGCATACTTGGACTGGTATTATTTGTAGCTATTCCACTGCCTTCGACGGGAGTTTGGACGGGAGCCATAGCAGCAGCGATATTTAATTTAAGGAGTGATCATGCATTTTTTGCAATACTTTTAGGTAATATTATAGCTGCAATTTTATTAACTATATTAAGCCGGCTTGCAATATTAAATTTATAAAATATATTGACTGCAACATATTTATATGTTAATATTTTTATGTTGAATTTAATAATTAGCTTCACCTTATCATGAGTGACGGAGGGATAGGCCCTATGAAGTCCAGCAACCGGTACAGGGTATACGGTGCTAAGTCCTACAGAGTATTTTATTCTGGAAGATGAGGAATTAAGATTATAACCTCTTCTTTTAGAAGGGGTTTTTTATATGTTTATTTCATGTAAAAAAATAGATTAAGGGCATAATAATCAATAGAATTGTACAATAAAGGAGGAAATAGAATTGAAAAGACTTTTTACTTCGGAATCTGTTACGGAGGGGCATCCAGATAAGATATGTGATCAAGTTTCAGATGCTATTTTAGACGCAATATTTGATAAGGACCCCCATGCTCGTGTTGCTTGTGAGACTTCTGTTACTACGGGGTTAGTATTAGTTGCGGGGGAAATCTCCACTAAGTGCTATGTGGATATACCTAAGGTGGTTAGAAAAACTATTGAAGAAATAGGATATACTAGAGCAAAATATGGATTTGATTGTGCTACATGTGCGGTACTTACTTCTATAGATGAGCAGTCTCCAGATATAGCCATGGGAGTGGATGAAGCATTAGAAAGTAAAGAAGGAGAT
Organism: Maledivibacter sp.; assembly: GCA_025210375.1. Taxonomy (NCBI): domain Bacteria; kingdom Bacillati; phylum Bacillota; class Clostridia; order Peptostreptococcales; family Caminicellaceae; genus Maledivibacter; species Maledivibacter sp. The sequence continues at coordinate 183,931 of JAOASB010000052.1, forward strand.
ATGGGAGATGAAATAGAAGCCATAGGTGCAGGTGACCAAGGGATAATGTTTGGATTTGCTTGTAATGAAACCGAGGAGCTAATGCCATTACCAATTTCTTTAGCCCATAAGCTTGCTAAAAGGCTCTCAGAGACAAGAAAAAATGGAACACTATCCTATCTTAGACCCGATGGCAAAACCCAGGTTACAGTAGAATATGAGGATGATAAACCCGTAAGAATTGATACCATAGTTATATCCACTCAGCATGGCCCGGAAATTAGCCGTGAACAAATAGAAAAGGATATGATTGAACATGTAATAAACAAAATAGTGCCCCAGAATCTGTTAGATGAAAAAACCAGATACTTAATAAATCCTACTGGTAGATTTGTTATAGGTGGACCACAAGGGGATGCAGGTTTAACGGGAAGAAAAATCATAGTTGATACATATGGTGGATATTCAAGACATGGTGGTGGAGCTTTTTCAGGAAAAGACCCAACAAAGGTAGATAGATCAGCTGCATATGCTGCAAGATATGTGGCTAAAAACATAGTTGCCGCAGGGCTTGCCGATAAATGTGAGTTAGAGCTTGCTTATGCTATTGGAGTGGCTGAGCCAGTTTCTATATTAGTTGAAACCTTTGGAACGGGAAAAGTATCTGAGGGAAAATTAGTAGAGCTTGTTAAAAAGCATTTTGATCTAAGACCGGCGGCCATAATAAGAGATTTAGACTTAAGAAGACCTATCTTTAGACAAACAGCTGCATATGGGCACTTTGGAAGAACTGATATAGAGCTACCTTGGGAAAAAACAGATAGAGCTGAAATTCTTAGAAAAGAAGGACTAGGAGAATAAGAATACAAATAAAGACGACACTGATCGTCTTTATCTTTTCAGACTTATAAGAATGACCTCAAAACTTGCAACTAAAAAAGCAGCATCTGCTGCTTTTTTAGTCCCTAACTTCTCTATTTCTAAAGAGAAAGCTTACTGCATAGGCACCTGCTATACCTACTAAAGCATAAACTACTCTGCTGATTCCAGATGCTTGACCAGCAGATATAGCTCCTGAACCACCTAATAATGCTGCTACTAAGTCATAACCAAAAAGTCCAACTAATAACCAGTTAAGAGCGCCTATTATAACTAATACAAGAGCTATTCTATCCATAAAATCACCCTTTCTTTTTCTTGTTTCAAGTATTATTATTCCAATTTCAAATATAAAAAAACATATATAAATATGGTTGTATATGAATAAAATGGTAATTATTTTTGTTGTAGAACCTTTGATCTATTGATGTAGCTATTGGTTATATGGGTTTTGATTTATGTTATAATTAAATAGAATGATTAGCGTCATATCTTCTAAGTGAGGGAGATAAGAAAAAGGTAGAAGGAAAAAGGTGTTAGGGTATGTCTAAGGAAATTAAAGGTGTTGTGAGGGAAATTATATTTCAAAATGAAGATAATGGCTATGTAGTGGCTGAGATAAATACTGGACAAGAGGATGCAGTTGTAGTAGGCTACATACCTATCATAAATGTAGGTGAAACTATGTCCTTTGAGGGAAATATAATTGTTCATCCTATATATGGGGAGCAATTACAGGTGGTAAGCAGTAAACAGATTGCACCATCAAGTATTGAAGGTATCACAAAATATTTGTCATCGGGACTTTTAAAGGGTATAGGGCCTAAGATGGCAGAAAGGATTGTAGAGAAGTTTGGTAAGGATTCCCTTGACATTATTCAGTACAATCCTGATCGCTTAACGGAGGTCAGTGGTATAGGTCCCAAAAAAGCTAAGGATATTGCTGAGGCCTATGAAGAACAAAGAGAGATAAAGGAAGTAATGATCTTTTTGAGTCAGTTTGGTGTGTCCACTGCCTATGCGGTTAAAATATTTAGAAAATATGGTGATAAAACCGTTGAGTATTTAAGTGAAAATCCCTATAGACTAGCTGATGACATAGTAGGTATTGGATTTAAGATGGCGGATACCATTGCAAAAAAAATGGGAATAGATCCTAAGTCTCCATATAGGATAATGTGTGGTATAAAATATTCCTTGACTCAATACAATTTAGAGGGTCATACCTATGCCATTAAGGAGGAGCTTATTCAAAGGACTTCTAAGATGTTAGGTGTGGATAGTTCTATGGTTGAGGATGGAATTATTAATTTAACAATAAATGGTGATTTGCATCAGGAGAAGATTAATGATAATACAGCTGTTTTTCCTATGTCCTTTTTCTATGCAGAAACAGGAGTGTGTAAGAACCTTATAGGGTTATCTGGTACAAGCTTTAATGACTCCAACTTAGACATAAAAGAAGAAATAGAGAAAATCGAAAACGACGAAGAAATTTGTCTTGCTGAAAAACAAAAAAAGGCTATTGAAGAAGCCTTCAGAAATGGTGTTACAGTCATAACTGGAGGGCCGGGAACTGGGAAAACGACGATTGTTAATAGTATAATAAAATTATTTGAAGGGCAAAGCCTTAAGATAGGTCTAGCGGCTCCTACGGGAAGGGCTGCGAAGAGACTTACTGAAACCACTGGTAGAGAGGCAAAGACCATTCACAGACTTTTGGAATATTCCTTTTCCGATGATGGTAGCGGAATGGCTTTTATGAAGAATGGAGAAGACCCTCTGAGCTTTGATGTAATAATTATTGATGAGGTGTCAATGGTGGATATTCTTTTAATGTATCATCTACTCAAGTCAATTATGCCAGGTACTAGACTTATATTAGTTGGCGATGTGGATCAGCTGCCATCGGTAGGGCCGGGAAACGTATTACACGATATAATAGGAAGCGGACTTGTAAAGGTTGTTAGATTAACTGAGATATTTAGACAGGCTAGGGAAAGTATGATAGTCGTTAATGCCCATAGAATAAATCAAGGATTAAAGCCCCAGGTTAATATAAAGGATAAAGACTTTTTCTTTTTGCCAAAGAGAAATCAAGATGACATACTCCACACCATAAAGGAGCTTTGCATTAGAAGACTTCCAAAGTTTAATAATTATGATCCCAGTAAGGATATTCAAGTGTTAACCCCCATGAAAAATAGCAAGGTTGGAACAATAAATATGAACAAGGAACTGCAAAGTATACTTAACCCCGAAGCTAAGGAGAAGAAGGAAAAAACCATTGGAGATAAGGTTTTTAGAGTTGGTGATAAGATAATGCAGATAAAAAATAACTACAATATAAAATGGAAGAGTGAGAATGGTCTTAGAAAAGGGGAAGGGGTATTTAATGGAGATATAGGATATATTACAGCCATAGATGAAGAAGCAAAGCTTCTATCGGCTTGCTTTGATGATGAAAAATATGTGGACTATGATTTTTCAGGCCTTGACGAGATAGAGCTTGCTTATTCCATTACAATACATAAGAGTCAGGGAAGTGAATTCCCAGTAGTTGTTATGCCTCTTTGTTGGGGGCCACCAATGCTTTTGAATAAAAACCTATTGTATACAGGAGTAACCCGTGCTAAGGAGTTAGTAGTTTTAGTGGGTATGGAGAAGTATTTATATATGATGATAAGGAATGAAAGAAATTCAAATAGAAATTCGGGACTTGGATTTAGGCTTAAGAGGATTAAAGATGAAGAATTATTAAGTTTTTAGTATACATTAAGGAGTTGTTATGAATTATATAAAGCTATTATATGAATATATTGATACCCTTTTAAACTTCATATATCCTAGAAATATCTACTGTATATCATGCAATAGTCCAATAAATAGGGATGAGGAGTATTCGATTTGCAGTGGATGCAGAGAAAAATTAAAGCTCATATATGGAAAAACATGTTCAAAATGTGGAAAGCCCTTAGATGATTTATATATTCTAGATATATGTCATGATTGTATGACTAGCTCCCATTTTTTTAATAGAGCAATTTCGTGTTTGGAGTATGATGAATTAGCTAAGAAAATTATTTATGATTTGAAGTATCATAAAAAAAGATATATTTCATATCATATAGCTGAAATCATGTATGATAGACTTAAAATAGAGGATATGGATGGCTTTGATATGATTATACCTGTACCACTTCATGGCCTTAAAGAAAGGGAGCGGGGCTTTAATCAAACATATCTAATAGGCAAGTACCTAAGTAGGATGACTGAAAAAGAAGTGAACAGAAAAATTCTTGTAAGGACAAAAAACACAATAACTCAGAATAAATTATCAAGAGAAGAAAGACGAAGTAATTTAGAAAGAGCCTTTCAAGTAATAAACAAAGAAAATATAGACAAGAAGGGCATATTACTTGTAGATGATATTTTTACTACTGGTTCAACGGTGAATGAATGTAGTCGTGTATTGCTTGAAAATGGAGCTAAGACCGTATATGTAGCTACCTTTGCCACCGGTAGAAATGACTATTTATAGGTAAGGTGTATAGGGTTTGGGGTCAATCTTAATTTATACACCGGGAGAATCCATAGAATCATGGCATATTTCACCATGTATAAGTTAAGTTATACTATGAAAACCCTATATTTATGTTATAATATTTTAATAATGAAGTATAGAGGGGGCATTTAGAATTGAATATAAGGAACTGTAAAGAGTGTGGTAGGCTATTTCAATACGACGGAATAAGTAAGCTGTGCTATAGATGTAGAAAAAAAGACGATGAAGATTTTAGAATAGTTAAGGATTTTTTATATGAAAATCCAAAGGAAACCATAACAGTTGTATCCGAAGAAACTGATGTTTCAGAGGAAAAGATTTTACGTTATCTTAGGGAAGGTAAGCTTGAAATAGTTGGAGAAAATCCTGGTATATTATTGGACTGTGAAAGCTGTGGAAAGGCCATAAGAACAGGGCGATATTGTGAGAAATGCGCTCAAAATATGGAAAGAGGATTAAAATCTGGCTTTGAAAGAAAAGAGAAACTGAACACAAACCAAAGCTCCTCTGGTAATAAAATGCATATAACTGAATTTACGAAGAAAAGAAGATAAATATGATGACTATAGCCCTATACTTTGATACAATACAATTAGTAATATCAAAAGTATAGGGCTTTTTTAGATTGAATCAAGTTGAAGCTGCCGTCACTAATTTAGGTGAGAATGTTAAATTTATAAAACATAAAGAGTTTCAAAATGAGGAAAGTATTTTTAAATTAAAAGAAAGCTTAAAGATTGGGAAATAATCATATTTCAAATTCTTTATAGCCAAGGTAGATTCAAAAAATATCAAATGAATAAAAAAATATTAATAAACACCCCATCTCTGCCGATAATATAAATAGTAATATCGGTAGAGATGGGGTGTTTTTATGAAAATATTTAATAATACAAATGTACAAAAGGTATTGGGGTCCTATAAGAGTAATATGACAAAGGCTGAGAAAACAAATAAAACCTACGAAAAAAAAGATAAAATTGAAATTTCATCTAAAGCTAGGGATTTTCAGGTGGCAATGAATGCATTTAAAGAGCTGCCAGATGTTAGGGAAGAAAACATATCAAATATAAAAAGTGCCATAGCTTCTGGAAACTATAATCCATCGGCTGAAGAAACTATTGATAAGATGTTTGAAAGAGTAAGTTTTGATCAAAAAGTTTAAAAATTGAGCTGACAAATCGGAGGTTGAATAGATGAGTAAATCCGTAGAGCAGTTAATACTAGCCCTTGATAAGGAATATGAAATATATAAAGAGGTGCTAGAAGTAGCAAAACAGAAGAAACAAATAATAGTAGAAGGTAAAATGAAAGAATTAGATGATATTACAAGTAAAGAACAAGCCATAATACTTAGCATAGGAAAGCTTGAAAGTATCAGAGAAGCTATATTAAAAAATATAGTTAATGAGTTAGATATTGATGAAGCTCAAAATATATCTCAGCTTTCCAAATATTTAGATGATAAATCAAAAAAGAAAATATTAGCTATAAGGGATAAATTTAAGGATATATTAATTGGTGTTAGGAATCAAAATGATTTAAATAACAAGCTTATACAGCAATCCCTTGAATACATAGAGTTTAATAAAAATCTATTAACAAGTTTAGAAAATCAGGGCAGTACTTATAGTTCAAATGCAGATGAAAAAGATATCAAGATAAAGAATAATTTATTTGATGCAAAAATATAGAGGTGGGATGATAAATGAGTTCTACATTTTTTGGATTTAATATAGCTCGTTCAGGTATTTTTGCCAGTCAAAGAGCTTTAAATATAACTTCGCATAATATTTCTAATGCCAATACCGAAGGATATTCAAGACAAAGACTTGAAGTAAAGCAGTCAACTCCAATGCTTTTACCAAGTGGGCAAGGAATGATTGGTACTGGAGTAGAAACAGAAAATATTATTCAGATAAGAAATGAATTCTTAGATTATAAATACAGAGGAGAAAACATGTCCTATGGGGAATGGAATGCAAAATTCAAGAACTTGGATAATATCCAAGCTGTATTTAATGAACCTTCCAAGTCTGGAATTCAAACGGTATTATCTCAGTTTTTTAGTTCCATTAGTGAACTAAGTAAGAAACCAGGAAATCTTACAAATAGAGCCTTAGTTAGACAAAGGGCTATAGCCCTTACGACGAATATTAACCATATGGCAAGTAAATTTGAAAAGCTTCAAACCGATACGGACTTTGAAATATGTACCACTGTAGACGAGATAAATGGATACTCTGAGCAGATAAGAAAGCTAAATGAATCAATACATAAATCAGAGCTTGATGGAAGCAAGGCAAATGACCTAAGGGACCAAAGGAATCTACTGGTAGATAAGCTTTCAGAACTAGTAAATGTAGATTGCTACGAGGATAATCAAAATAGATTTAATGTTCTTGTTAATGGAAAACCATTGGTATCTCATTTTAGATGTAATAAGCTTGAATATAATGTGAGGGCCACTAAGTTAAATCCGGGTGTGGATGCTGAAAATCTCCATGATATCAAATGGGATGATGGATCCAGCTTTAGTCCAAGGACTGGGAAAATAAAGGCACTTTTGGATATAAGGGACAATGTCTCTGGAGATAATAAGGGTATACCCTTTTACATGAAAAAGCTTAATGAGTTTGCCGATGGATTTGCCGAGGAAATGAATAGGATTCATAAATCGGGATATGATTTAGATAAAAATACGGGGATTAATTTCTTTACTATTAATGGAATGTCCTCGACTGAGTATGAAACACATCTGATAAATAATGGCTTAAATAAGGGAGCAGCAGTAGAAGTAACTAGCTCTGTTACCTCTGGATTATCAGGACTTACTGGAGAAGAAAAGAAAAAGAAAATTCGCCAGAATATAGAAAACGTTCTTAAAAGTGATCCGACCTATGAAGGAAAGACTGTAAAGCTTTTAAGTGGAGGTAAATACTATGTAGTAGATAAGATATCGGCTAAAGATCTTACCATATCCAAAGATATCCAAGACAGTGATAAGGGGCTAAACAAAATAGCAGCTTCAAGTGAAGGTGACCCTAATTTACCTGGAAACGGATTAAATGCCATTGCCATGGTAGATATCAGACATGATACAGAACTTTTTGGAACAGGCAGCCCGGAGGACTTTGTAACATCTTTGATATCAAACCTTGGTGTTGATGCTCAAGCGGCTGAGAGAATGAAGGACAATCAAATAGTTTTGATAAAACAAGTGGAAAATAGCAGACAATCGGTATCGGGAGTCTCCCTAGATGAAGAAATGACCAATATGATTAAATTTCAACATTCCTTCAACGCTAACTCTAGAATGATAACAGCTATGGATGAGATGATAGATACAATAGTAAATAGAATGGGAACAGTAGGAAGATAGGATTTTAGAGTTTGAGTGATGAAAGAAAGAAGGGGGTTTAAAGCTTTATGCGAGTTACAAACAATATGATTATGAGTAATACTATGTATAATCTAAATAGAAATCTTTCAAATATGAATAAAAGATACACCCAGCTTTCCACAGGAAAAAGGGTGAACAAGCCCTCCGATGATCCTGTAAGTGCATCCAAGGCATTAAAACTCAGGGCAGATGTGTCGGAGATAGAGCAGCATCAAAGAAATACTAAGGATGCTTTGTCTTGGTTGGATATTACTGAATCAGCCGTAGATAATTTACAGGATGTTTTACATAGGGCCAAGGAGCTTACAGTTCAGGCTGCAACAGGAACCATGGGTAAGGATGATAGAGAAAAGGTAGTTTCTGAGATAAAACAGCTAAAAGAACAGATAATGCAGATTGGGAACACTACATATGCTGGAAGATACATATTTTCAGGTTTCCAGACGGATAAAAAGCTCTTTGATGATCCTAAAGGCGATGGTACATATAATATAGATGTTACTGGAAACCAAAATATTAGTTATCAAATTGCTGTAGGGGAACAAATAGAAGTGGGTGTATTTGGTACTGAATTGTTTGGAAAGGATGGCTCCGGTACTAAAAGCGAAGTTGTTAAAGATTTTGATGATTTAATTACACGATTGGAGGCAGAGCCTAGGGGTGATGTTAAAGATTCCGTAGCTAAAATAGAAGCGCATCTAGACAACACATTAAAGGTTAGAGGGGAGATAGGTGCTAAAACAAATAGACTACAATTAGTTGAAAAAAGGTTAGAAAAGGACGCGATAAACTTTACCGAATTGCTTAGTGAGAATGAAGACGTGGACATGGCAGAAACAATAATGCATCTGAAAATGGAAGAAAGTGTATATAGAGCATCACTATCTGCTGGAGCCCAAGTTATTCAACCTACTCTTTTAGATTTTATTAGATAGTTATAGGGATTTTAGTATAGACATTAACTTATACAAGTCCAAAATGCTCAGAATTATGGCATATTTGTCCGTGTATAAGTTGATCTATACTATGAAAACCCTATATACCTAATAAAATCTAAATTTATATGGAGGTAACTTATGGATTTAATGATAACCACGACTAATGGGGCTATTGGTATAAATGCTATTCAAGGGAAAATGAATATTGATTATGGAAAGTCAAACTTTAATATACAAACTGAAAATCCAGAGATAGATATAAATATAACCCATCCTAAGGTAGAAATAGATCAAACTAAGCCCTTGGCTGAAATGGGACTTCAGGATATCTTTGATTTCATTAAGAATAATGCAAGTAGGGGTAGACAAGCAGCTTTAAATGGAATAGGTAAAATAGCTAGTCAAGGAAATGAATTGGCTAGCATTGAAACTGGAAGTAATGTCATATCGAGACAAGCTCAGTATAATGCCTTTAAACAGTATAAAAGAGAAGTGAATATAGATTTTATACCTAAAAGCAGGCCGGAGATAGATTTACGAGAAGGTATAGTTAACATTAATTTAGAAGAAGGGGAAGTGGAAATTGACAATGAGCCTCAGGAAGTCAATTTAAACTTTAATAAAGGGCAAGTGAAAATATATCTCAGACAAAAACCTTCTATAGCTATAGAGTATATAGGGAAGAATTTAGATATGAACATATGAATGGAGGAAAAGCATGAAACTGAATACCAAGCATTTTGGAGAAATAGAAATTAATGAAGAAAATATTATATTCTTCGCAGAAGGAATTCCAGCGTTTGAATATGCAAAAAAATATATAATGATTGAAAATCCTAATTCAGAACTTCCTTTTAATTGGTTACAAGGAGTAGATGAACCAGACTTAGTATTCGTTATAGTTGATCCTTTTCTATTCAAAAAAGATTATGATTTTGATATACCCCAAAGAGCTATAGATGATTTGTCTATAGAAAGTGCAGAAGATTTATATATTTGTTGTATAGTAACAGTACCACAAGATGTAGCTAATACCACGATGAATTTAGAAGCACCAATTATAGTAAATAATAAGAATAATAGGGCTAAACAGGTAGTGCTTGAAAATGATGGGTATAAAGTTAAGTATAAAATATTCAGAAAACTAAAAGCATAAAGGTGATAAATATGTTGGTATTAACGAGAAAGAAAAACCAAAGTATAAAAATAGGTAAAGACATTGAGATAAAAGTGTTAGGTATAGAAGATGGGAAAGTTAAGCTAGGAATTTCTGCTCCTAAAAGTATAGAAGTGCATAGAAAAGAAATATATGAAAGAATAGCTGATGAAAATAGAAATGCTATAAATTCTAATATGCAAATAAATAGCTTAAATGAACTAGTAAAAAAGATGAAATAAAGGCATATATAAGGGGGGAAAATTCACAATATTTATTTAAATGAAACACTAGATGTTCTGATAATACAAAATAATATTATTAAATTTATATTAATTATGAGTTGAATTATTATAGAGATATTAAAGGGATAGTGAATTATGTTGAAAATTTAGTTTGAAGGTGTGTAGAAAAATTAGAAAATTAGTCAGAACTACTATTTTAAAATTTATAAAAAATTTATAAAAAAACTCAAGTAGCTACTAATTTTACCGATATATATATTGTAAGAAAAAACTTTGTACAAAGTTTATACATTTTGCATGGATGCAAAAAAATAAAATCAAGGAGGAAATTTCATGAGAATTAACAACAACATTATGGCAATGAATGCCCACAATCAGCTTAGAACTAATAACTACAAGCAAGGAAAATCAATTGAGAAATTAAGCTCTGGATTGAGAATAAACAGAGCAGCGGATGATGCAGCTGGACTTGCAGTATCAGAAAAAATGAGGGGACAAATCAGAGGTTTAGGTCAAGCACAGAGAAATGCACAAGACGGTATTTCCCTTATTCAGACAGCAGAAGGTGCACTAAATGAAGTAAGTAATATGCTTACTCGTATGAAGGAATTAGCAGTTCAAAAAGCTAATGGGACATATGATGCTACTGACCAGAAAAATATAAAGCTAGAGATGTCTTCATTAAATGCTGAAATTAATGCTATCAAAACAAATACAGAATTTAATGATAAAAAGGCCTTTGGACAGGCATTTAGTATAGTATTAAATGATGGGGCTAGTGTTAGTTTGAAAGTAGATATAAAATCTATAAGTGGTGTAGATGATGCAGGCGCTGCTAAAGTAACTTCAATAGAAACAAAAATAAACTCTGTAACATCTCAAAGAGCTCAGTTAGGAGCATGGCAAAATAGACTTGAACATACAGTAAACAACATAGGGACAACGGTGGAGAATCTACAAGCATCAGAATCAAGGATAAGAGATACTGATATGGCTAAAGAAATGATGAACTTTACTAAGTTTAATATTTTACAACAAGCATCTCAATCTATGCTAGCGCAAGCTAATATGGCTCCACAAGGTGTTCTTCAATTACTTGGATAATTAAATAAGAAATTTGCATGGAAGCAAATTTAAAAATCAAGGAGGAGATTTCATGAGAATTAATAATAATATAATGGCAATGAATGCCCACAATCAGCTTAGAACTAATAACTATAAGCAAGGAAAATCAATTGAGAAATTAAGCTCTGGATTAAGAATAAACAGAGCAGCGGATGATGCGGCTGGACTTGCAGTATCAGAAAAAATGAGGGGACAAATCAGAGGTCTAGGTCAAGCACAGAGAAATGCGCAAGACGGTATTTCCCTTATTCAAACAGCAGAAGGTGCGCTAAATGAAGTGAGTAATATGCTTACTCGTATGAAGGAATTAGCAGTTCAAAAAGCTAATGGGACATATGATAACAAGGATAAATCAAATATTCAATTAGAAATGTCTTCATTAAATGCTGAAATTAACGCTATCAAAACAAATACAGAATTTAATGATAAAAAGGCCTTTGGACAGGCGTTTAGTATAGTATTAAATGATGGGGCTAGTGTTAGTTTAAAAGTAGATATAAAATCTATAGGTGGCGTAACAACTGCAGGTACTGCTAAAGTAACTTCAATAGAAACAAAAATAAACTCTGTAACATCTCAAAGAGCTCAGTTAGGAGCATGGCAAAATAGACTTGAGCATACAGTAAATAACATAGGAACGACAGTGGAAAATTTACAAGCATCAGAATCAAGGATAAGAGATACAGATATGGCTAAAGAAATGATGAACTTTACTAAGTTCAACATACTTCAACAGGCGTCTCAATCTATGCTAGCGCAAGCTAATATGGCTCCACAAGGTGTTCTTCAATTACTTGGATAAATATAACATTTTAAAAGTGTATTGAATTAAAGGTCGACGTTATATGAGTCGACCTTATTCAATATAAATATATTAAAAGAAGGGATATTAAATGAAGGAATCATTAAATTATGAAACAATAGATAGTTTATATGAATATACTAATAGGCTTATACCTGCTGTATTAAATCTTTCAACTAAATTAAGGAATATTAAAGACGAGGATACAATGGAATTGATGAAAGCAGCTATTGAAGGTATAGAATGGAGTTTTAATGCAATACTTTTAAATATGGATTTTTTAAGAGAGAATAATATAGTTCTAGATGAAGGAAAAATAAAAACTACATTAATTGAATTTTCAGAAAGTCTTGAAAATAAGGATTTATTACTAGTATCTGACATTTTGGAATATGAAATAGTTGAAATTTTAAATGATGTTAATAGGAGAGTAGAACCATTATTAAATAAAACAAATATTTAGATGTTTAAGGAGTAATATATGAAAGATATATATTCTAAAAATATTAAAATAATCGAAAAAAAATATCCCATTTTATACAAAAAAATAGAGAAACATGAAAAAAAAATAGATATACAAATACTAACATCAAGAGACAATAATAAATATATGAAAATAATAGTTAAGGATAAAATGTTTAATATAAACAGTAAATATAGACCTATAGATGAAGCTTTTAGATGGATACAAGCATTAGATATGAAAAACAATTCTAAAATAATTCTCTTTGGATTGGGGTTAGGGTATAGACCAAAATATATATTTAAAAAAATGACTAGAGATAATTTTCTTTTGGTTATAGAACCAAGTATTGATATTTTTATTGGAATCATTAAAAATATTGATTTAACAAATATTCTGTCCTCAGACAATGTTAGATTACTAGTAGATGAAAATGAATTGGTTATAAAAAAGTCTATTAAGAAGTTGACTGGTTGGTATAATATAAAACAAGTTGTTGTTAGCTTTATACCAAATTATAATAATATTTTCAAAAAAGAATTTGATAAGTATATGAATTTCCTAAGAGAAGAGATAGAGGATGGACTTATCGAGTATAATACAGGACAAAAATTGACTAAAGCATGGTTTAACAACTTTGTTTCCAATATCCCACATATGTTGCGTAGCTGTGAAGTACAAGACTTAAGTAATAAATTTCAAAATAAGCCAGCAATTATCGTATCTGCAGGACCATCTTTAAATAAAAATGTAAGCATGTTAAAAAAAGCAAAAGGAAAGGCAGTAATTATATGTGTCGGAACGGCCCTAAAGGTTCTTTTAAAAGAAGGCATATATCCTGACGTGATTGCTACTCTAGATGGATGTATAGAAAATTATTATCATTTTCAAGATTTAGATTATAGGAAAATACCGCTTGTATACTTTCCAATAGCTTATCCTGAAATACTCAATAATCATGAAGGTTTTAAAATATTAACTATAAATTCATTACCATATTTAGGAGAAACACTATTTGATTTATTAAAATATGTAAAGTATTTAGATGCAGGAGGATCTGTAGCACACTTAGCTTTTTCATTTGCTAGAGAAATAGGAGCTAACCCAATAGTTTTTGTTGGACAAGACTTAGCCTATGGTGAAAAAATGCAAACTCATGCTAAAGGTACATCCTTTGATGAAGGAAAAATACTTCATAAGTCAAAGCTGTATAAAGAAAATCAATTACTCATTGAAGATATTAATGGAAATGAAGTCCTGACTGACCAAGTTTTTTATGCATTTCTTAGATGGTTCGAAAGTGAAATAGAGAATGATATTACTAGTACCATTTATATAGATGCTACTGAAGGTGGAGCAAAAATAAAAGGAACTAAGATAATGACATTGAAAGAAACTATAGAGGAATATATGAGAAATGAAATAGATATTGCTAAAGTATCATTTGGAAATGAGAGTAAACAGCTTATTGGTGATAAAGTATATGTCAAAAAAATAATAACAGAATTAAAAGATATAGTAAATGGACTTAATATCTTAGAAAATGAGTTTGATAGAGGACTAGATTATATAAAAAAATTAAGAAATGCTTATGAAAAAGATTTATACTTAGATGAAGAAGGTAAGTTAACTAATGAACTAGCGCAGATAAATAGTAAATTTAAATCAGATATTGAAAGTTTTAAAGTTCTTAGTTATGTCTTAAATCCAACTTCCTTGAAACTGAATGAGCATGATGTAGATGAGTACAAATTAAGTATTAAGGAGAAAAAAATAAAAGCTAATATTAAGCAAGAGTATTTTTATAGAAACGTTAAAACTGCAATAGAAGATGTTTTACCTTTAATTAAAGAATGTATCGACAAGTTAGAATCAGAGTATATCACAAATGAACCTGAAAAATATGGAGGAAATTAATGAAGAGAGTATTAGTTACAGGTGCCGATGGTTTTATTGGAAGTCATTTAGTAGATAGACTTTTAGAAGAAGGGTACAAAGTAAAAGCATTTGTATATTACAACTCCTTTAATTCATGGGGATGGCTAGATGCTTTTCCAAAAGAAAAATTAAAAGATATAGAGATTTTCACGGGAGATATAAGAGATCCAAATGGAGTTAGAAAATCAATGGAGGGTATAGATGAAGTATTTCACTTAGCGGCTCTTATAGCCATACCTTTTAGCTATCATTCACCAGATTCATATATAGATACAAATATAAAAGGTACATTAAATGTACTCCAGGCCGCTAGAGATTTAAAAACTGAAAGAATACTTGTAACTTCTACATCTGAAGTATATGGCACAGCAAAGTATGTTCCTATAGATGAAAAACATCCTTTTCAAGGGCAGTCTCCGTATTCTGCAACAAAGATAGGGGCGGATAGGATGGCTGAAGCTTTTTATAAAAGCTTTGATATGCCGATCACAATAGCTAGACCATTTAACACATATGGGCCTAGACAGTCTGCTAGGGCAGTAATACCTACAATAATAACTCAACTTTTATCTGGAAAAGAAGAAATAGAACTTGGGAGTCTTTCGCCTACGAGAGATTTCAATTATGTAAAGGATACTGTTGAAGGATTTTTAAACATAGCAAAAGCAGATAGTACGATTGGAGAAGAGATAAATATAGCTACATGTAAGGAAATATCTATAGGAGAGTTAGCGAAAACTCTTATTGATATAATTAATCCAAAAGCTAAGATTCTTTGCTCTGAAGAAAGATTGAGACCGGAAAAAAGTGAAGTGAATAGGTTATTAGGTTCTAATGAGAAGATAAGACAGTTAACTAATTGGGAACCTAAATATACTTTAAAGCAAGGCTTACAAGAAACAGTTGACTGGATCAAAGACAATCTCTATAGATACAAGACAGATATATATAATATATAGGTGATAAATATGAAGAAATTAATACCTTTATCGGTACCAAACCTAAAAGGGAATGAGATGAAGTATGTAACACATGCTATAGAAACGGAATGGGTTTCTACAGGCGGTAAGTATATAGAGGATTTTGAAAAGGGAATATCAAAGTATCTGGGAGTAGAAAAGGCTGTTGCATGTCAAAGTGGAACTGCAGGACTTCATCTGGCTCTAAAACTATGTGGGGTTTTTAAAGATGATGAAGTAATTGTACCTACACTTACATTTATTGCTGCAGTCAACCCTGTCAAGTATTTAGGTGCTGAGCCTCTATTTATGGATTGCGATGATTCTCTTACTATGGATATGGATAAATTAGAAGAATTTTTAGAAAAAGAATGTTTTCTTGATAACGGTAAATTGATCAATTCAAAAACAAAAAGGCATATAAAAGCAGTTATTATAGTTCATGTATTTGGCAATATGACTAATATGGAAAGATTAATGTATTTATCAGAAAAATACAATTTCAAGGTTGTAGAAGATGCCACTGAAGCATTGGGTACTTATTACAATGAAGGAATATATAAAGGGAAATTTGCTGGGACAATAGGAGATTTTGGAGTTTATTCATTTAATGGAAATAAGATAATAACAACGGGCGGCGGAGGAATGCTTGTTGCTAAAAATATAGATGGTCTTAGGAAAGCAAAATATCTTTCAACTCAAGCTAAGGATGATATTTTATACTATATTCATGATGAAATAGGGTATAACTATCGTATGACAAATCTTCAAGGAGCGTTAGGATTAGCTCAGTTAGAGCAATTAGAAAATTTTATTGATAAAAAAGAAAAAAATTACAATTTGTATAAAGCTTTATTATCAGAGATTGCTGGGCTTACTATATTAGATTTTTATAAGAAAATCAGACCAAATTATTGGTTTTATTCTTTATCAATAGATGAAAAAAAGTATGGATTGAATAGAGATAAGCTACTACAGAAATTGAATGAGAATAAAATACAAACTAGGCCTATATGGGGACTTATACATGAACAGAAGCCATATATAAATAATCAAGTTTACAAGATTGAAAAGGCTAAGTACTATTATGAAAGAATATTGAATATACCTTGCAGTAGCAATTTGACAGAAGATAATGTATACAGAGTGATAGAAATTTTAAGAATGCTTAAATACTAATATAGGTGATTATATGAATAGTATTCAAAAACTAAGTATCAGTAAAGACAATACAATAAAAAATGCATTGAAACAATTAGATGAAAATGGAAGAAAAATATTATTTGTAACAAATAGTAAGGAAAAACTTATTGGGACCGTAACGGATGGAGATATAAGAAGATGGATATTGAAAAATGGTGCATTAAGTGATGTTATAGAAAAAATAATGAATGATAAACCCTATGTACTTAATATAAAGGATAAATATAAAGCTAAAGATATTATGAAGAAGAGAGTCATACAAGCAGTTCCTTTTGTAGATGATAAAGGTAAATTAGTAGGGGCTATATTTTGGAATGATGTTTTTGATGAGACATTCAGAATATATGATAATATCAATCTACCTGTTGTTATTATGGCTGGAGGGAAAGGGAGTAGACTTAAACCATACACTAATATTCTTCCTAAACCACTTATACCAGTAGGAGATATACCTATATCACAAAGAATAATTAATAGATTTTATAAATATGGATGTAAAGATTTCTATATGACAATAAATCACAAAAAAAACATTATTAAAGCCTACTTTAATGACTTAGAAAAGGATTATTGCATTTACTATGTAGAAGAAGACAGGCCCCTTGGGACAGCAGGCAGTCTTTATATGCTCAAAGATAAGATCAAGGAGACCTTTTTTCTTAGTAATTGTGATATTTTAATAGATGCAGATTATTCAGATATATTAGATTTTCATAGAAAGAAAAAGAATAAAATAACTATGGTAACATCTTTAAAGCATTATACTATTCCATATGGAACTATAAATATTGATAACGATGGATATCTGGAGGGAATTATAGAAAAGCCTCAATTAGATTATTTGGTAAATACAGGAGTCTATATACTTGAACCGGATATTATCAATGATATTCCAGAGAAAACATTTTACCACATTACTGATTTAATAAAATCCTACATAGAAAATGGTAAAAGGGTAGGGACATATCCTATAAGTGAAAAATCATGGCTTGATATGGGGCAAATTGAAGAGATGAAAAATATGGTTGAAAGGCTAGGGATGAAATAATGAAAGATATTATACTCATAGGTGGAGGGGGTCACTGCAAAAGTATAATAGATTCCTTGATAGAAAATAAGACTTTTAATATTATTGGCATATTAGATATTAAAGATAAAATAGATTCTTATATTGACGAGGTTAGAATAATCGGTGGGGATGAGGATTTAGAATATTACTATAAACAGGGAATACAATATGCATTTATCAGTCTGGGGAGCATAGGAAAACCGAATTTGAGAATAAGTCTTTATGAAAAAGCAAAGAAATTTGGATATAAAATTCCAGTCATAGCAGATAAAGCTTCCATAATTTCAAAAAATGCAGTTCTAGAGGAAGGGACCTTCATTGGAAAAGGAGCTATAATTAATTCGGGGGCTAGGATAGGTAAGAATTGTATTATAAATACAGGCACGATTATAGAACATGATTGCACTATAGAGGATTTTGTTCATTTAGGGCCAGGAAGTGTTTTGAGTGGTGGAGTAACAGTGGGTGAGAGAACTCATGTAGGCACGAATTCTACAATAATACAATACAAGAAAATTGGAAGGGATACAATTATAGGTGCAGGAAGTGTTGTAATAGAAAATATTATGAATGGAGTAAAAGCCTATGGGAACCCTTGTGTGGAAAGGGGAAGGATAAATGACTGAAGTATTTATAATAGCTGAGGCAGGGGTAAATCACAATGGGGATATAAATATAGCTAAGCAACTTATAGATGCAGCTAAAGAAGCAGGAGCAGATGCTATTAAATTTCAAACATTTAAGGCTGAAAACATAGTTTCAAAATATGCTGAAAAGGCAGAATATCAAAAAAAAACTACAGATAACAAAGAATCACAGCTTGACATGATAAGAAACTTAGAGATAAGCTTTAAGGACTTTGAAATTTTGAAGAATTATTGTGATGAAAAAAATATACTTTTTATGTCAACGCCTTTTGATATAGAGAGTATTAAATTTTTGCATGAAATTGGACTGGAAGTGTTTAAAATTCCCTCTGGTGAAATAACTAATCTTCTTTATCTAAGAGAAATAGGAAAATTGAAAAAGAAGGTGATAATGTCCAGTGGAATGTCAAATCTAGGAGAAATTGAGGCAGCATTAAATATATTGATAGAAAATGGCACGATAGACGTAACTGTACTTCATTGCAATACACAATACCCTACTCCAATGATAGATGTTAATCTCAATGCAATGCTCACTATAAAAGATGCATTTAAGGTGAATATTGGTTATTCTGATCATACACTAGGCTTTGAGGTTCCTATAGCGGCAGTAGCTTTAGGTGCTAAGGTAATTGAAAAACACTTTACATTAGATAAAAACATGAAGGGTCCCGACCATGAATCTAGCTTAGAACCTGATGAACTGAAAGCAATGATAAAATCCATAAGGAATATAGAAAGAGCATTAGGAAATGGTATAAAAAGACTGTCAGAATCAGAGATGAATAATATTAATATTGTAAGAAAAAGTATTGTGGCAAGTAGAAATATAAATAGGGGCGAAATACTTACAGAAGAAAACATTACTACGAAAAGACCAGGAAATGGAATTAGTCCTATGAGATGGGATGAAATATTAGGAAAAAAAGTTTTAAGAGATTTTAATAAAGATGAGTTGATTGAAATATGAAGAAAAAAATATGCGTTATAACAGGTGCAAGGGCAGAATATGGACTGTTAAAACCATTATTAGAGAAAATAGATAAAGATGTAGAATCAGAATTACAATTAGTGGTTACAGGAATGCACTTATCACCAGAGTTTGGGTTAACCTATAAAGACATAGAAAATGATGGATATACAATATATGAAAAAGTCGAAATATTATTAGGTTCTGATACCCCCATAGGGATTTCAAAATCAATGGGATTAGGTATGATAGGTTTCGCAGAAGTTTATGGTAGGTTAAAACCAGACTTAATACTAGTACTAGGAGATAGATATGAAATTTTTGCAGCTGTAAGTGCCGCAGCTGTGACGAGAATTCCAGTTGCACACTTGCATGGAGGGGAAATAACTGAAGGAGCTTTTGATGAAGGTTTTAGGCATTCTATAACCAAAATGAGTTATCTACATTTTACCAGTACGGAAGAATATAGAAAAAGGGTTATACAGCTTGGGGAGCATCCAGATAGGGTGTTTAATGTAGGCGCTATAGGTGTAGATAACATAAATAATATGAAGCTTTTATCAAAAAAAGAATTAGAAGAAAGTATTGGTTTTGAGTTTGGGCAAAAAACAGCGTTGGTTACTTTTCATCCGGTGACATTAGAAAATCAAACATCAAAGGAGCAATTTGAAAATATTCTTAAAGCTATTGATGAATTTGAAGAGCTTAAGATAATATTTACAAAATCAAATGCTGATACAGATGGAAGAATAATTAATAGCATGATGGATAATTATGTTGACCAAAATAAAGACAAGGCTGGAGCCTTTGTTTCTATGGGACAACTTAGATATTTGAGTGCTATGAGATATGTTGATATTGTTGTGGGGAATTCGTCAAGTGGCATAATTGAAGCACCTTCATTTAAAATTCCTACAATAAATATTGGAGATAGACAAAAAGGAAGAATACAGGCTAAATCAGTTATTAACTGTAAGCCGTTAAAGAACGACATAATTGGGTCTATAAATAAGGCATTATCTAAAGATTTTAGAGAATCATTGATACATATAAAAAATCCCTATGGGAATGATGATGTATCATATAATATTCTAAAAACTATCAAAAAATATTTGTTTAATAATTCATTTAATATTAAAAAAGGGTTCTATGACATATCCTAGATGGTATTAGAAAGGTAGTTCTATTATGGAAAAAATATTGGCATTTATACCTGCTAGATCAGGTTCAAAGGGAGTAAGAAATAAAAATATAAAAGAACTAGCAGGAAAACCTCTTATAGCTCATACTATTGAGGAAGCTGTTAAGAGTAACTTGTTTGAAGATATTATTGTATCTACTGACTCACAAAATATAGCAGGTATAGCTAGGCGTTATGGGGCAAGTGTTCCCTTTTTGAGACCAAAGGAGCTTGCTACAGATGAATCTCCTACGATAGATGCCATTTTTCATTGTTTAGATTATATGAATAATGAAGGGAAGCAGTATGATATTGTAGTACTACTACAACCTACATCGCCGCTTAGAAAATC
The DNA here is from genome assembly GCA_025210375.1 of Maledivibacter sp. Classification (NCBI taxonomy): domain Bacteria; kingdom Bacillati; phylum Bacillota; class Clostridia; order Peptostreptococcales; family Caminicellaceae; genus Maledivibacter; species Maledivibacter sp. Next base: position 204,804 of record JAOASB010000052.1, read on the forward strand.
TAGTCATATAAAAGAAGCATATAAGTTGTTTAATGAAAAACAAGGAGATTTTACTGTGAGTGTATGTGAATGTGAGCATTCACCACTTTGGGCTAATGTGATCAGTAAAGATTTAAGAATGGATAATTTTATTAGGAAAGAATTGAAAAATCTAAGAAGACAGGATTTACCCAAATATTATAGGTTGAATGGGGCTATATACATAGCTAAAGTAGATAGGCTGATTGAACAAAAGAGTTTATTGGGGGAAAATAGTTATTCTTATATTATGAAAAAGGAAGATTCTATAGATATTGATAATGAGATAGATTTAGGGCTTTGTGAATTGTACCTTAATAGTATAAAGTGATGTGTTATAGATATCACAAAAGTAAATATGCTAATTACAAAAAGATTATCCAACTAAATTTTAGTATGGATAATTTTTTTATGATAAAAGTCAACAAAAATCTATTAGAGATTCGATAAAATATGACGATATATATTATAAGAGTCTATTTTGTATATGGAAACATATTTAAATACCTTAAATATAATATGCTAGTTACTAGAATGAAGGAAGCAGGTGACATATATTAAAAATATTCTTATTTCATTTCCTTATAAAGTTAACAATTTCGATGACTATGAAGAAACTTTAAATGATTTTGAAAATAGAGGTTATATTATTCATAATTTTGAGGGAATAGAAGATGATTTTAGAGTAGATATACTGTATTCTGCAATACAATATGTTAAAGAATATGAAGGTGAAGATATTAATAGAATTGTTGTGATATCAAATATAAAAGAACTTATTTTTTGTTGGTTTAGATGCTATAATCCTTTGATTGATGATTTTATTTATTTAATTGATAATTTAGAAAAAGATTTTTTTAGAAATGATATTAATTATAATTTTTATGAAAAACTTTATAAGTTCATAGATATAGATAATGAATTTATAGAAGGAAAAATATATATAAATCTAAATTTTTATAATTGTAATTGGATTTTACCATTTTTATTTGCAAACAATAATTTTAGATATTTTGATACTATAGAGAACTTTGAACTTAATAAGAAATCAAAAAAAATAGCTAGAGAAAAAATTTATAATTATTCAGAGAAAAGTTTTAGATTCGATATCAAAGCAGAACTTGTTGAGGGGGTTTCAGTAAGTGATGATAGTTATTTAAAAGTGTTATTTGATGGTAGCTTTTTCTATGAACTCCGTAAAAATACATACTTCATTATGTATTTTTTAAGAGCTATATATAGAGAAATAAGCTATGAACTAAGGAATAAAATATTGATTAATTTTTTGCAATCTTTAAGATATGAGAAAAAAAATATATTATCTCAGAAGATAAAAAAGTATATTGTTAAATATAATATTGGTTTTGAAGAGAAAATGTATTTTTTATCTTGTCTATTACTATTGAAGAATAAAGATAAGTTTATATTACAAAATATAATGGAAAGTTTACTAAATAAGGAAGACTTAGAATATACTTATGAAATTTTAGTAAATACTTTATGCTATATAAATAATAGAAATGTTGAAATATATAAGGATTACTATAATGATAAGAGAAAAATAATAAATAAACTTTCTACAGCATATTTGGAATATTATAGTGGGAAAAAACATAAAAAGAACATTAAATCCGAAAAAGTTAAGAATATAGCAATTTTAACAGATCAACTTCTCAGTATAAATCATTCACCGACTAAAAATATGACGTTAGATTATGCAATTAATCTTAAAAAGTATTTTACCGATTCAAAAATACAGATATTTGTAGAAGACAATCTATATTGTGAAGGGGAAGTCGCAAAAATTATACCATGTTACTATAGTTCTGCCATATCAGTTTCATTACAAGAGGAGCATTTTAGTTATTTAATGCAGAATGGTATAAATGATATAGGAATTTATTATTCAGATATTAATCTTCCTCACAAAGAAAAAACTGCTCGAATGATAGAGGAAATAAATAAATTTCAACCCGATATAATTTTTACAAATAGTGATATATCATTGACAAGATCAATTCTCTATAATGATTATCCTATTGTTTACATGTGTCTTGGAGAAACAGTTTATTCTACACAAGCAGATGTATATTTGGTTGGTGATAAGGAAAAAGTGATAGAAGAAAATAAAATGTATCATTTTGTAAAATCAAATAATGTATATAATGTTAAAACTGCGCTTGATTTTTCTAAAGCATATAAAGATATTACTTGTACAGATTATGGTTTAGAACATAGTGATTTTGTAATGATAACAGTGGGTAATCGTTTAGATGCTGATATGGATAATAATTATATTGATTTAATTTGTTCTTTTATAAGTAATAGACATGACGTAAAATGGTTGATTGTTGGAGAGTTCGAATCACATTATCTAGAAAGAAAATACAAAGATATATTTGATAACCAGGTTATTAGGATAATCTATGAAAAAGACCTTGCCGCTTTGTATAATATTTGTGATATATATCTTAACCCCTTGAGAAGAGGTGGTGGTGTAAGTATTGCTATGGCAATGAATCAAGGATTGCCCATAGTCATTTCTTCCCGGCCTTCAGATGGAAAGTTTTATGTTGGAGAAGATAATTGCGTTGGATATAGTATGGATGAGTATACTAGAGAATTAGAAGAATTATATGTAAATGAAGAATATAGATTGAAAAGGCAATTAGTTATGAAAAAACGAATAAAAATGTTTCAAATGAAGACTGCAATAGAAGATTTTATGGAAAAATTCATCATTGCAAAGGAACAGTTTTTTAATAGAAAATGCAATGAAGACTTTTAAAAAACATTTAAAAAAAACTATAAAATAGAAAACATATATAATTAACTTAATATTTGGAAAAAAGTATAGTTCCCAATATAAGAATACTGTAGTGTATGTATAATAGCAAAACAAAAGAGGAGTGAATAGTTTTGGGAAAACATGAGTTAGATCTAGAAGCTAAATTATATCAAAAAACAGTAATAGACAAGATAAAGAAAATAAAATTTAAAAAAGGCTCAGAAAGTCCCTTCGTGGTGGAATTAGATCCAACAACACAATGTAATCTTAATTGTTTAGGATGTATTAGTGGTGAGCTTTTAAACCAACAATATTTTTCCTCTGAACGACTTTTAAAACTGGGAAAAGAACTTGTAGACAATGATATCAAAGCCGTAATATTAATTGGTGGAGGAGAACCTCTATGTCATCCTGCTATTGGTGATTTAATTGAGTTTCTAGGGGAAAATGATGTAAAAATAGGGCTTACAACAAATGGAGTATTAATTGATAAATATATTGATGTTATATCGAAATATTGTACTTGGACAAGGGTGTCTGTTGATGCAGGTACTGAACAAATGTATAAATACTTGAGACCACATAAAAGTGGAAAATCATTGTTTAATAAAGTTATTTCAAATATGAGAATGTTAGCTGAAAGCAAAACTGGGAGATTAGGATATTCTTTTTTAATTAGAACCGATGCTGATGGATTCAATATTACAAAAACAAATATTTTTGAATTGTATGATGCAGCAAAACTAGCTAAGAATATAGGATGTGATTATTTTGAAGCAAAACCAAGCTACAATATGAATCATTTTCTAGTTATGCACAAAAAAGACTATATGGGAAAAGCAAAAACGGAAATTGATAAATTATCTAACTTAGAAGATGATAAATTTAGAATATTAAAATCTATAAACCTTGAATTCACCTTAAAAAACAAGCTAAATATTCAACCCAAAAATTATCATGGATGTCCTGTTTCCGAACTAAGAACTTTAATTACTCCTTCTGGAGTTTATGTATGCCCGTATTTTAGGGGAAGAAAAGATATGTGTATTGGTGATTTACAGAATAGTGAATTTTACGATATGTGGAATGGACAACAAAGAGCAGAGGTTATGGAAAGGTTGGATCCTCAAAAAGATTGCAAGATGCATTGCATAAGACATAAATCTAACCTGACACTATTTAAAATGCAGCAATCGGTTGATGATATAACAGAATTAGAAGATTTTAATTTCTTTATATAAATGAAATTATCATATAATGACAATAAGTAATAAATTATAAGTAATATGAAGGCCGTCTTGCTATTTTATGTGCTTTAAGTATATAAGAAGGGAATGTTTGTTAATATGATTGAGAATATAAAAGAAAAGATAGATAATTTAGTAATAGAGAAAAGAGCTTTTATAGATGGTCTATATATAGAAGCGTTAGATGGAGAGATAATTAAAAAAGTTAGTCCTGCTGATGGAAGAGATATTTCAGGGCTAAGTTCTTGTAAAAAGGAAGATGTTGATATTGCTGTAAAAATTGCAAAGCAGCGTTCTGATGAAAAGGTATGGGTAGATAAAGAACCAAAGGAAAAAAAAGCAATATTATTAAAGCTTGCAGATTTGATGGAAGAAAATAGAGAAGAGCTTGCTTTGCTAGATACTTTAGAAACAGGGAGAACAATAAGAAACTACTATTATGACTCTATTCCAAAAGCAATTGAAGCTATGAGGTGGTTTGCAGAAAGTGTTGATAAGTACTATGATCATGCAATTATGCCACGGACAAATTCCTTTGCAACAATAACAAAGGAACCTCTTGGAGTAGTGGGAATCATAACTCCATGGAATGACCCTCTTGTAGTTGCTTGCTGGAAATTTGTTCCTGCTTTATTAATGGGTAATTCTGTTGTATTAAAGCCTGCTGAGCAATCATCATTTTCAATTTTAAAAGTAGCAAAGCTTGCTATTGATGCTGGGGTACCAAAAGGAGTTTTTAATGTTGTACCTGGATTGGGGGAAACAGCAGGAAAAGCTCTTGCGTTACATAATGATGTTAGGAGTATATTTTTTACAGGTTCTTCTAAAATAGGTAAGTTGATACTACAATACTCAGGTCAATCAAACATGAAAAAAGTTGGTTTAGAATGTGGTGGAAAAAGTCCGTTTATAGTTTCAAAAAAATGTAGGGATTTAGAAGAAGCTGCTAAAGTATTGGCGAAAAATATTTTCTATAATCAAGGGCAAATATGCTCTGCTCCTTCTCGGTTAATTATTGACAAAGTTATTAAAGATGAATTTATTAATTGTTTGAAAAAGCAAAGTGAGAAATATGTGCCGGGGGATCCCTTTGATATAACAAATGAAGTAGGTGCTGTTATCAGTAAACAACAAAAAGAAAAAATTGAAAATTATATACGTAAAGGGGAAGAATCTGGAGCAAAAGTTATAAGATCTGGATATAAGCCTCAATCAATCAAAAGTGGTTTGTTTGTGATGCCTACTATATTTGACAATGTTAATCAAGATTCAATTATTGCGCAGGAAGAGATATTTGGACCAGTGATTGTTATAATAAGTGTTGATTCCATTCAAGAAGCAATATCCGTTGCAAACAACTCAAAATATGGTTTAGCTGCTTCGGTTTGGACAAATGATATTGATGAAGCATATCAGATTTCACGAAGACTAAATGCTGGAATTGTACACATTAATAGTTACGGTGAAGATGATAATACAGTTCCATTCGGTGGTTGTAAAGAATCAGGTATAGGTAAAGACAAATCAGTTTATGCGTTTGATGAATATACTAACACCAAAACAACATGGATGAAATTCAAATCTATATAAAAATAAATCTGTAATAACATAGAGTATGGGATGGTGACATATGATGAGGGATAAAAAAAAGCTTTTAATTGCTGGTGGTGGGCATTCAGATATTCCTTTAATTTTAGCTGGTAAAAAATTAGGTTTTTATGTAATTACGACTGGTAATCAAATTAATGGACCTAATGGACTTGGACATTCTTATGCTGATGAATATCATTATGGAGATTATTCAGATAAGGAAGAAATACTTGCTTTAGCAAAAAAGTTAAAAATTGATGCAATTTGTGCTTGTTGTAATGACTTTTCTGCAATATCTTCAGCATATGTAGCTGAGAAATTAGGACTTCCAGGTCATGATTCGTACGAAAAAACATTGATACTTCATCACAAAGATAGATATCGTAAATTCGCTTTAGAGAATAATATTCCAACACCTTTTGCACAGAGCTATAGTAGTGTTAAAGAAGCCTTAGAGTCGATAGGCGAACATAAATTTTCATTAATGGTAAAACCTATTGACTTAACTGGTGGAAAAGGTGTTTCTAAAATAAATTGTAAAGAAGAGTATAGAAATGCAGTTGAAAAAGCTTTTTCTATCTCTCGAGCTAAATGTATTGTTGTAGAGGAATTTATAGGAGGTTCTCAACATACTTTTTCAGCTTTTATTAGAGATGGGAAAGTGGTTTTTTATTTTGGCGATAATGAATTTTCATACTTAAATCCGTACCTTGTTTCAACATCATCAACTCCTGCAATAGTACCAAAAACAGTTGATAAAAGACTAATAAAAATATCCGAGACAATATCATCGATATTATCTTTGAAGACGGGACTTTTCCATATTCAATATTTACTACAAGGTGAAGATCCAATAATTATTGAAATTACGAGACGTTGTCCGGGTGATTTATATTCGTATCCTGTTAATTACTTAACTGGCGCAGATTATGCTTCGTGGATTATCAGAGCTGCTACCGGAATGGATTGTAGCGAATTAACTTATTCAAAACCTAAAGGTTATTTTGGGAGACATTGTGTTATGAGTGAAAAACAAGGTAAAGTAATGGATATTAGTTTTGATGAATCTATTCAAAAGAATATTGTGGATAAATTTATGTGGTGGAAAAAAGGAGACTTAGTTAATGATGTATTAACTTCTAAGTTTGGTATAGTTTTTTTAAAATACGATTCATTGGAAGAAATGATCAATAAAACCAATAAATTAAATCAATTAATTAAAGTTTATGTTGAATAGGACTTACGTAACCATTTTTTTAGAGGAGGATAAGTAACATGAGGAAAATGAATCAACTTTTAGTTATGCCGAGGATTGTGGACAGAGCTGGAGAATGGTATGTTTTTCCTTTGGGTATACCATATGTATCTTCTAGTCTTAAAAAGGAAGGATTTAACGTATACACTTTAAATCTAAATAATATAGAAGGTTATATAGAAGATATTTTAAGAAAGGAAATCAAAGAAAAGGAAATAGATATTTTATTGACTGGTGGTCTTACTTCTCAGTATAATCTTATCAAACCTATAATAAGCACAGCAAAAAATATCAAACAAGATATTATTACAATAGTTGGTGGAGGGATAATAACTAGTGCTCCAGAAGCCGCAATGGAAGCTCTTGAATTTGTTGATTATGGAGTTATTGGAGAGGGAGAAATTACAAATTGTAAATTACATCATGCTCTTGAAAATAATGAAGATATAGGAAAAATAGATGGAATTATATATAGAAAAAATGGTAGTTATTGTATTACGAATCCCAGAGAAGAAATACAAAATTTAGATGACATACCATTTCCAGATTATAAAGGTTTTGATTTTGATAAAATAATGGATATAGGTGCAAATTTCAATGGTATGAATGAAACAAATACAGTAACCATGATATCAAGTCGTTCGTGCCCATTTCAATGTACTTTTTGTTTTCACACAAATGGGAAAAAATATAGGCAACGTTCGCTGGATAACTTTTTTAAAGAATTAGATTATTTAGTTGAGGAATATGGTGTTAAATATCTATTAATTGCTGATGAACTTTTTGCTAATAACATGAAAAGAGTTAAAGAGTTCTGTGATCGTATTAAAAAATACAATATTAAATGGGCTGCACAATTTCGGGTTTCAGATATTACTTCGGAGTTAGTAAACCTTGTAAAAGGCAGTAATTGCGCTATTATTCAATTCGGACTTGAGAGTGCAGATAACCGTATCCTAAAAAGCATGAAAAAATATATTACCATTGAACAAATCGAAAGTGCTTTAAAAATAGTATATGATGCGGGCATTACTATACAAGGGAATTTCATCTTCGGAGATGCAGAAGAAACATTAGAAACCGCAAATAATACTTTGAAATGGTGGAGAGAGCATATACATTATGGAATAAGTCTAAATTTTATAACTATATATCCAGGTACAGAATTATATAAAAATGCTTGTGATAAGGGGCTTATAGAAGATGAAATCGAGTATATAAAACAAGGATGTTTATCAATTAATGTATCTAAAATGTCTGATAAAGAAAGGGCTTGGTTATCTGAACAAATAGTGACATTGCCAAACCAAGAACCTCAAAGCATAGAAAATATTAATTTAGACTATGCTAATGGAATTATTAGTTTACAAGGTTGTTGTGTTTCATGTAACACTAAAAATATCTGGGGAAACATAAAAATGTTTACAAGGAATGTATTGACATGTAATAAATGTGGTAAAAGGCATAAAATACCTGTAATGTATGAGGTAACTAGTACTATTGATAGAAATGTTGAGATTCTTTTAGAAAAGTACGATAGAATCGCATTTTGGGGAATCAATGATTTTTTTTCTGATTTTTCTAAACATTTAAACTCAGTACTTAGCGATAGTATTTATTATGTGGATGATACTCAAATGAAACAAGGTAGCAGGATTAGTGGTAAAGTAATTTACTCGCCAGAAATAATAAAGGAAAAAAATATTAAACTCGTAATAGTTCCAGTAAGGTCAATATTTACTATTATTGAGCAAAGAGTTGAGAGTGATTTTAAAAATGTTAAGACTACAAAGAGTATATTAGATTTAATTAATTGTGATTAAGAAGTTGAGACTTATAGAATTAAGGGATATGGAGATATTATGTCTTTATAAAACTTTTTAATCTACTGGAGTGAGTAATATGATTTTTTTTAACAAACCCTATATTAGTAAAAACGAAGAAAAAAATATTAGAGATGTATTAACGAATCATAAAACTTGTGGTGATGGATACTATACAAAAAAGGTAAGTAAGTTCATTGAAGAAAGACTTAATACCAAAAAAGCTTTGATGACAACATCTTGCAGTTCTGCTTTAGATATGTCATCAATACTATTGGATTTAAAAGAAGGTGATGAAGTTATAATGCCTTCCTATACTTTTGTTTCCACCGCAAATTCAGTTATTTTAAGAGGAGCAAAACCTGTTTTTGTAGATATAGAAGAAAATACATTGAATATTGATATAAATAGGATAGAAGAAAAAATTACTAAGAATACAAAAGCCATATATCCTGTACATTATGCTGGCGTATCATGTGATATGGACAAGCTTTTAGAAATTGCAAAGACATACAAGCTTAAAGTTGTAGAGGATGCTGCACAAGGAGTTAATGCTAAATATAAGGATAGATACTTAGGAACTATGGGAGATTTAGGATGCTATAGTTTTCATGAAACTAAGAATTACTCCTGTGGTGAAGGTGGATGCCTTTTAGTAAATAGAGATAATCTATTAATAGAAAGGGCAGAAATTATAAGGGAAAAAGGTACAAATAGAAGTCAGTTTTTTAGAGGTGAAGTTGATAAATATACTTGGACTGATATAGGTTCAAGTTATTTACCTTCTGAAGTGTTAATGTCTATGCTATTATCTCAGTTTGAAGAAATGGAATCTATAAATGAAGGAAGAAAAAGTATATATGATTCCTATTATGAAGGGCTTAGAGACTTAGAATTAAAAGAGAAGCTGAGATTGCCTAGAATTCCAAAATATTCAGAGTCAAATTGCCATATGTTCTACATCATTCTTAATAGTAGTGAAGATAGAGATAGACTAATGTTAAAATTGAGAGATAGAGATATACAAGCCGTATTTCATTACATTCCCCTTCATTCTTCGCCTATGGGTCAAAAATTAGGTTATAGAAAAGGTGATTTAGAAATTACTGAAGATCTAAGTTTAAGATTATTAAGACTACCATTACATTTATATATTTCAATGAACAATATTAAGAAGATTTTAGATTCTATTCATTATATATTAGCCTAAAGGAGACAGTAAAATTATGAAAACTTATCTAGTAACAGGGGGCTATGGATTTATTGGCTCAAATTTCATAAGATATTTATTCAATAAGTATTTGGATATACGGATTATTAATATTGATAAGCTAACCTATGCTGGGAATGTGCAGAACCTGAGAGATATTCAAGATGTTAGTAATTATATATTTGTAAAAGGGGACATTTGTAACAGAAACATAGTAGAAAAAATTTTTAAGGAATATGATATAGACTACGTTGTAAATTTTGCTGCCGAAAGTCATGTAGATAGAAGTATAAAGAATTCAGATATATTTATTAGGACTAATGTCTTAGGAACACAAGTCTTACTAGATGTTGTAAAAAAATATTGGGAAAAAGAAAAAGGTTTTATTAAAGGAAGAAAATATGTACAAATATCTACAGATGAAGTATATGGTTCATTAGAAAGCGATGGCTATTTTACTGAAAGCACTCCCCTAAATCCTCGTAATCCTTATTCTGCTTGTAAAGCCAGTGCAGATATTTTAGTGAAATCCTATCATTATACTTATAAAATGCCTGTGATTATTACAAGGTGTAGTAATAATTATGGACCATATCAATTTCCTGAAAAGCTAATTCCACTGATAATTAATAATGCATTGCAAGGTAAAGATTTACCCATATATGGAGATGGAAAAAATATAAGAGATTGGATTTATGTAAAAGAACATTGCAAAGCTATAGATAAGATAATTCAAGCGGGTGTAGTTGGGCAAGTATATAATATAGGTGGACATAATGAAAAGACAAATATAGATGTAGTAAAAGTTATAGTTAGAGAATTGAAAAATCTATTGAATGACAACGATGAGAGAAAAAAACATATATCTGATAAGTTAATTAAGTTTGTTGAAGATAGAAAAGGACATGATAGAAGATACGCAATAGATCCAAATAAAGTGGAAAAAAATATTGGTTGGAAATCAGAAATTAAATTTGATGACGGAATTAAGAAGACAATTAAATGGTATTTAAATAATACAGAATGGCTTGAAGATATAATGTCAGGAGAATACAAAAAAATGAATGAAGAAATGTATATAAAAAAGGTGGGAGATAATTGAAAGGAATAATCTTAGCTGGTGGAAAAGGAACGAGACTATATCCTACTACTAAGGCAATTTCCAAGCATTTGATGCCAATATATGATAAACCCATGATTTATTATTCGCTATCTACCCTCATGTTGACAGGTATAAGGGAAATATTAATAATATCTACTCCAGAGGATGTAGATTCTTATAAAAAACTTTTAGGAGAGGGTAAGCATATCGGTTTAAATATTGAGTATGCCATTCAATATAAACCAAAAGGAATAGCGGAAGCCTTTGTTATTGGTGAAAGATTTATTGGAAAGGATAGTGTATGTCTTATTTTAGGAGATAACTTCTTTTATGGACAAGGATTTGTGAAAAAACTAGAAAGAGCAAAAAACTTTAAAATAGGAGCTACTATTTTTGGATATTATGTAAAAAATCCAAAGGATTTTGGTGTATTAGAATTTGATAGCAATGGTAATGTGTTATCAATAGAAGAAAAACCACAGAATCCAAAATCTAATTATGCTGTTCCAGGATTATATTTTTATGATAATAATGTAGTAGAAATAGCAAAAACTATAGAACCGTCTAAACGAGGTGAACTTGAAATTACATCCATAAATCAAGAGTATCTTAGAAGAAAGAAATTGAGATTTGAAATATTTGGAAGAGGAATGGCTTGGCTAGATACTGGAACAAGTAGAGGGTTGCTAGAGGCTTCAAACTTTGTTGAAGCTATCCAGAACAGACAAGGATTATATATTGCTTGTATTGAAGAAATAGCTTATAGGAATAAATATCTGAGTAGTACTCAATTGATGGAATTAGCAAACCAGTATAAGCAAACTGAATATAGCAATTATTTATTAAGCATTATATAATGGGAACTTATATATTAATGTGATTTGTACATTATATTTGAGAATGAAAAAATTAATTATCGATTCTACTACATTATCTTTTTTAACCAATATCAAATTGGTTATTTTTTTTGAAATTATTACCCCTTAAGGTTGATATAATTTATTCCGACAATATATATATATAAATGAATCAGGAGGTAAAAATGAAATTACAAAAAAGGATAGTTGAAAAAGTTAATGAACTCAAAACCCAGAAAGAAAATATAAAAGAATTAGTGAATAAAGGCGATTTAAAATCAGCTAAATTTAAATTAGAAAGGTATAAATGTGAGATATCTTATGATATTGATATATACTCCATAGAAGCAACAATTCTTATTTGTGAAGGAAAGCTATATGATGCTAAAAGCATACTTGAAAAAGGACTTAAGCTAAAACCCTTTAATTTTGACTTGAACTATAACTTAGCATATGTATATAGATTGGAAAGTAGTATACTTATAAGCTTAGATTATTACCTTAATGCAGTTAGATGTGCAAATAATTCACAAGAAAAAGATTTAATTATAGATGTCTTAAAGCAAATAACATGTGATTCTAATATAATAAACTCATTAGGTAAAGATTATATGTTATTTAAGGATAAACTTCATAAAATAATTAACTATAGGGCAGAGCATGATAACAGACATTTCCCTATAACAGAAAATAATGAATTATTGATATCTACGGCTATATTTAAAGATGAAAGAGGAGGATACTACAGTAATTATTATAGGAGTGAAGAACTATTAAATTATCCTACAAGTCTTTGGAAAATCTTTAAAAATGAAATTTTGTATGGCAAAAAAATTAGAAGAAAAGTAGAGTTAGAGATAAAAGAAAACTCTATTATACCCATATCCACAACGAGTTTCGATACAAAACTAAAGCTTAAGGTTAATGATGAGGAGTATAAGATTGAAAAGCTTATCCCCAATAGATTTAGCTATTTTTCCATAGATAAAAATTCTAAGGTGAGTATAAATTCAAATAAGACCTTTATTCTAGGGCAAAGTTTAAATAAAGAAGATAAAAATAAAATTAAATTGGTGCTTCCAATCTTTATTGATGGACTTAGTCAAAGTGTGATTGAAGGAAAAAACTTTAGAAAGCTTATGCCAAATACCTATGAGTTTTTTAAGGAGGGAACAAAATTCACCAATTATTATACAAATGGAGAATGGACACTTCCAGCGGTTGCGAATATTTTTACTGGCAAATATACCACAAATCATAAATTGTTTAATCCAAGAATTAATTATGATATAGGAAGAGAAACTCCTTTACTAAGTGAACAATTTAAAAACCAAGGATATTTTACATTTCAGGCATGTGGAGATTGGAGAAAAAGCCCACTTTATGGCTATGCTAAGGGCTTTAATAGAACAATATATCAGAGTGCAGCTTGGAGTAAAATGGGTTGTGAAGAGGTTATTTGTGAAGCAGTTGAACAACTTAGAGCTTTTAAAGATAGGAGTCATTTCATGTGGCTTAGTATTTTTGAACTTCATCATGCCTGTGATGATATATTTTATAAAATAAGTAGTCAGATTAATAATAGCTTATTTTCCAAAACAATAACCCATGATGAAAATAAATCTGTGGATAGAGGATTTGATGAAAGAAGAATAGAAAAGTATGTAAATGAGCTGCAAAGGGTAGATTTGTATTTAGGATTCTTATATGGATTTATAGAAAAAACATATAAGGATGATGAGATAATGGTTATGATTTTATCAGATCATGGACAAGGGTTTTTAGATAAAAATAAGGAGTTATTAAAAGAAAGTAGAATTAAAGTGCCATTTATGATAAAGGGTAGAAACATACCAGCTGGTTATTGTGATGAGATAATGGAATCAGTTGATGTTTATCCTACATTATTAAGGCTTTGTGATATTGAGTTCACTGAAGAATTAGATGGTAAACTACCAAAGTATTTTAAGGGTGAAGGGGAGAAAAAATTCTCATATACTGAAAGTATTTATCCCGAAAAGACCTATAAAGCTTCAATAAATGATAAGGAGCATAATTTTATGTTTGAATCAAAATACTTGGTAGATAATGACGGTAGATTTGATATATCAGATTGTTTCTTTAGATTGATAAGTAAAAAAACAGGTGAAACTGAAACCGAACTATATTTAGATAAAGTAGAAGAATATTTGGATATAATTTTTGAACATACAAAAGAATATATTAAAATTTAAATGGAGGACATTATGGACAAAGGGTACACCTTATACCTTACTGGCTTTAGCGGAGCTGGTAAGAGTACTTTAGCAGAAAAAACAGTTGAGTATCTTAAAAGCCAAGGAAAAGCAGTACAGCTTATTGATGGTGATATTATTAGAGGTAGTATAGGGAATATGTTTGGGTATACGAAAGAGGAGAGATTAAAGGCCAGCAGCATAGTTAGACTTTTATGTAAGCTTCTTAATGATAATGGAGTAATAACAGTAGCAGCTGTTATAGGAGCATATAAGGAAATGAGAGAAAATAACAGAGAACAGCTTGAAAATTATCATGAAATATATTTAGATTGTTCTATAGAAGAATGTATAAGAAGAGATGTGAAGGGGTTATACAAAAGAGCACTTAATGGAGATGAAAAGCATGTAATAGGAATCGATGAACCCTACGAAGTTCCCAAAAGACCTGGTTTGATAATAGATACAGAGAAGTTAAGTATTGAGGAATCAATGGAGATGATAAAAGAATTTGTGAATGGACTTTAAACAAATAAAAAAGTGAGGTATTTGAATATTATGGGTGAGATTTATTATAATCCTACTAAAATAATCATAGATAAAAGTTATGAGTGTTTAGATAAATTATTAAAAGAAAATAGTGAAAAAAGGATTTTAATCCTATGCAGTAATAATTTTCTCAAAAGAAATAAAATGTTTTCACATTTATTTAATCGGCAAAAAAATGTTTTAGTATATAATAATGTTCAAAATAACCCTGATATAAATTATATTTATGACGTTTTACAAGATTTAAATGATAAAAAAATAGAGTATATTATCGCAATAGGTGGAGGAAGCATTATAGATACTGGAAAGGCAGTAGCCACATTTAACCAGCTTGATATTAAAAACCAAGATGAATTACGGAAGTATATCATAGAAAAAAAATATTTAAGTAATAAATACTTTATACCAATAGCTGCAATTCCCACTACTGCTGGTACTGGCTCAGAAGTTACATCATGGGCAACGGTATGGGATATGGATAATGAAAAGAAATATTCTATAGCCTGTGATAAGCTATATCCTCAAAAAGCAATAATTGATCCCTCATTAACTACTACTTTGCCTATGAAATTGACTGCATCTACTGGATTGGATGCATTAACCCATGCTGTTGAAAGCTATTGGGCAAAGGCCAGTAATAGTATATCAAAAATGTATGCAACAAAGGCCATAGGATTAGTAATTGAAGCTTTACCTGATTTATTAGAGGAGTTAGGTAACAGTAGGTTAAGAGAAAAGATGATGTTAGCAAGCTTATATGCAGGACTTGCCTTCAGCAATACAAAGACTACAGCTTGTCACTCCATATCTTATCCATTAACTATGAAATACAATATTCCCCATGGTATAGCAGTCAGTATTACATTAGCAGAGGTTATGGAGCTAAATACTAGTCATATGCAGGGTTTTGATATATTAATCAATGCATTCAAGGTCAAAAATACAAAGGATGTCCAAAATTTTATAACTTCAATATGTAATAGGGCGGATATTAAATATAGATTGAGAGATTATGGAGTAGCTAGAGAAGATATTTTAGATATTGTTCATAGATCATATACAAAGGGAAGAATGGACAATAATCCTAGGGATTTAACAAAACAACAAATAGAAATAATGCTCACTAATTTGTTATAAGAAAGGAGAAAGCTTCATGAAAAAAGTATATATAGCTATGAGTGCAGATATAATTCACCATGGACATATGAATATTATAAAAGAAGCTAGGAAATTAGGTGATGTAGTTGTGGGTATTTTGACCGATGAAGTTATAGCAACCTATAAAAGATTTCCGCTTTTAGGATATGAACATAGAAAAGAAATAATATCCAATATATCAGGAGTATCTGAAGTAATCAAACAAGATACATTAGATTATACCAATAATTTATTAAAGGTTAAACCTGATTATGTAGTCCATGGAGATGAGTGGAAGGAAGGTCCTCAAAAACAAATTAGAGAAAAAGTTATAAAAACTTTAGAAAATTGGGGTGGAGAATTAATAGAGATACCATATACTGAAGGGGTTTCAGTATCAAATCTAGAAGAAAAATTAAGTGAAATAGGAACAATACCTCAAGTAAGAAGAGGAAAACTTAGAAAATTGCTAGCACTAAAATCTTTAGTGAGGATAATGGAGGCACATAATGGATTAACTGGTTTGATTGTAGAAAAGACAAAGGTTAATCAAAATGAGAAAATAAAAGCCTTTGATGGCATGTGGATAAGTAGTCTTTGTGACTCTACGGCTAAAGGCAAACCAGATATTGAGTTGGTAGATCTGACATCGAGACTTAATACTATAAATGAAATATTAGAAGTAACTACTAAGCCTATTATATTAGATGGTGATACGGGTGGGAAAATAGAACATTTTATATACACTGTAAGAACACTTGAAAGACTGGGTGTATCAGCAATAATTATCGAAGATAAAGTAGGATTAAAGAAAAATTCATTATTTGGAACCGATGTAAAACAAACACAGGATACCATAGAGAAATTCCAGTCTAAAATAAAAGCCGGGAAAAAGGCCCAGGTTACTGAAGAATTTATGATAATAGCAAGAATAGAAAGCCTAATATTGAAAGCAGGTCTTGAGGATGCCCTTAAAAGAGCAAAGGCATATATAGAAGCAGGAGCAGATGGTATAATGATACACAGCAAGGAGAAGAATCCAAAGGAAATACTTGAATTTTGTAATGAATATAAAAAACTAGAAAATAGAGTACCTCTAGTAGTAGTACCGTCAAGCTATAATACAATAACTGAAAGTGAACTTATAGAGGCAGGAGCAAATATTGTGATATATGCAAATCAATTGTTAAGAAGTGCATATCCTGCAATGGTAAAGACAGCAGAAACAATTTTAATTCATGAAAGAGCCTATGAAGTAGAAGAACTTACAATGCCTATTAAAAATATACTCACTTTAATACCAGGAGGCAAGTAAAATGATTAGTCCTAGTATATTTTTTGAGGAGCTTAATAAAAAGGATATTGATTTTTTTACAGGTGTACCTGATTCTCTATTAAAGGATTTCTGCGCCTATGTCAAGGATAATACTATAGCAGAAAAGAATATAATTGCTGCAAATGAAGGAAATGCGTTGGCAATAGCTTCCGGTCATTATTTAGCTACTTCAAAACCTGCACTTGTGTATATGCAGAATTCAGGACTTGGAAATATTATTAATCCATTAGCATCTTTGACAGATGAAAGTGTATATAGCATTCCCGCATTACTTGTAATAGGCTGGAGGGGAGAGCCAAATATAAAGGATGCACCACAGCATATAAAACAAGGAAAAGTCACATTGGATTTATTAGAAATAATGGGTATTAAATATTATGAAATAAATAAAAGTACTACTAATAAAGAAGTAAAATTGATACTAGGAAAAGCTATAGAAGATTTAAAATATCTAAATAAACCAGTTGCAATAGTAGTTTCTAAAGGAACCTTTGAAAAATATAGCTTAAAAGATAGTAGTAATACTACATATGATTTAAATAGAGAACAAGCTATAGAAATATTAATGAATAATATTGAAGAAGATTATGTAATAGTATCTACAACGGGTAAGACATCAAGGGAAGTGTTTGAGCTAAGGAATAAATACAATAAGGGACATGAGAAAGATTTTTTAACAATAGGTTCCATGGGACATGCCTCATCTATTGCATTAGGCATTGCAAAAAATAATAATGAGAAGAACGTGTATGTTTTGGATGGAGATGGAGCATTCTTAATGCATATGGGAGCTGTAAGCATCATTGGACAATCTAATCTCAAAAACTATAGACATATAGTAATAAACAATGGAGCCCACGAGTCGGTAGGTGGACAGCCTACTGTAGGGTATGACATAGATATTTGTAGTATTGCCAAAGGCTGTGGTTACGATAAAGCTTATACAGCAACTACAAAACAAGAATTAGAAAATTATATAAAAAAGATTAATGGCTACATGGGAACAGTATTATTAGAAATAAAAACTAAACAAGGATCGAGAGAAAATTTAGGAAGACCTACTATGACTCAAGTTGAAATTAAAGATGGGTTCATGAAAAATTTAGCTTGTAGATAAGGGGCATATTAGATGAAAGCAATTATTCTTAATTCAGGTGTGGGAAGAAGGATGGGTAATTTAACAAAAGATAAACCAAAATGCTTGATAAATATTTCTGAAAATGAAACTATATTGGCAAGACAATTAGATATATTGAGGAAGAATAACATAAAGGACATAATAATAACTACGGGGCCATTTGAAGAAAAGATTAAGAAGCATGTAGAGGAAAGGTTTCCAGATATCAATGTCACTTATATAAACAATAGGTTATATGATGGGACTAATTATATATATTCAATGGGGTTGATTGATGAACAACTGATAAATGAAGATATGCTGCTTTTACATGGTGATCTGGTTTTTGAAGAAGACGTAGTAAAAAAAATATTGAGAACAAAATATGATAATGCTGTACTGATAAATAAAGCTTCAGAATTACCTGAAAAGGATTTTAAGGGTAGAGTAATAGATAATGAAATAAAACATATATCAATAGATATTTTTCATGAGGATTGTTACTTTCTAATACCACTATATAAGTTTAAAAAAAATAGTTTTAAAAAATGGTTAGATGAAATAAGTATATACATAAATAAAGATAAAATAAATGTATATGCTGAAAATGCTTTGAATGAGCTGCTGGAATCAGAAACTATAAGCTTAAAGAGTGTTTACTTTGAAAAGCAACTATGCTTAGAAGTAGACAATCTAGAGGATTTGGATAAAGCAAAATCATTAATTCATATGAGAAAAAATTAAAGTGATTTAAACTTTTTAGCTATTTGACCGATATATATTATAGAATTATAATTAAAAATCGGGGGTATAAGTATGAGAATAGAAGGTGTAACAGGTTCTTTTTCTAGTGAATCATTAAGTAATAATGTTGATTCAAACAATGCATATACTGTACATAATGTTAATAAATCAGAGAACAGTGAAAATGCTCAGTTAAAAACAGGAGAACAAAACGACAATAGTAATATTAAATTATCAGAGAAATCCATTAAAGAAGCAATTGAAAGCACCAATAAGAAGCTTGAAGCAACAGATAGAAAATTTGAATTTAGCGTAAATGAAGAAACCAACGATATAATTGTAAAGGTTATAAACAAAGAAACCGATGAAGTAATAAGGGAAATACCATCTGAAAAGATACTTGATATGGTAGCAAAAATGATGGAATTAGCAGGAATATTTGTTGATGAAAGAAGATAACTAGGGGGGGATTAATATATATGAGTACTAATTTAAATAGGGTTACAGGGATGTATTCAGGATTTGATACAGATCAATTAGTAAAGGATCTAATAAAAGCTGAAAGTGTAAAAGTTGATAAAGTAAAGCAAAGTAAGATATATACGGAGTGGCAGCAGCAAGCCTATAGAGATATCATCAATGATATTAGGGCGTTTAAGGATGAATATTTTAGTGTTACAAAACCTGAAACCAACTTTAGGTCTACAGGTTCCTTCGTAGGATATGAATCAGAAATCGAGGATGAAGCCAATAAGAGATATGTAGATGTTATTGCTGGCTCAGCATCTGTTGAAGGAAATTATACAATAACAGATATAAGTCTAGCAAAGAGTGCTATTAAGGAAGGGAATAGTGCCGATATTAATAAAACTTTAGCGGAGTTAGGATATAGCTCTGGAGTTGAATTTACTATAGAAACAACTAATTCTAAGGGAGAAACTACGAGTAAAACTATAGCATGTGATAAGGATACAAAGCTCAAGGATGTTTTTTCAAAGGTTAATGGTGAAGATTTAGGTGTCAAAATGTATTATGATGAAATAAAAAATAAAGTCATCATAAAGACAGAAGAAACGGGTTCGGGATCAAAAATAAATCAAATTTCCGATAATCAGGGAGGATTAATGAATAGCTTAGGGCTAACGGTATCTAGTGATATAACTGGATCAGACGCAAGCGTTACTATTCAAGATGCAAGTGGGGCTAAAAAAACTGTAACCAGCTCTACCGATACAGTTACTGTAAATGGAATAGAATTAAAATTAAAGGAAAATGCATCTTCAGCAAATATAGATTTTAGTGTTTCATCCGACTCTAAAAAAATTATTGATAATATTAAGGATTTTGTTCAAAAATATAACTCTCTGATTTCAAAAATTAGTGGGAAAGTAAAGGAAAAGAAAAACCTTGATTATCCCCCTCTTACAGAAGAACAAAAAAAGGAGCTAAGTGATGATGAGGTTAAAAAGTGGGAAGAAAAGGCTAAAAGTGGATTATTAAAACGAGATACCGCTTTGAGTAGTTTCGTATCCAATTTAAGAAGTGTATTGTATGGCAAAGTGGATGGTATGCATATATTTGATATAGGGATTACCACTAGTCCAGATCGATCTAAGCCTGGACAGCTCGTTATAGATGAAGATAAACTCAAAGAAGCTGTTGAAAAAGACCCACAGAAGGTGGCAAATTTATTTGCAAAAGAAGATAAATTAGATGAAGACAATAGAGGAATAGCTAATAGAATATATGATTTAATAGAACAAAATATAGCCACTAAAACTGATTCTAATGGAAAGAAAGGAATCTTATTAGAAAAAGCTGGTATGGAAGGAGATAGAACTGAAAAAGATAACTATCTAAGCGATAAAATAGATGACTATAAAGATCTAATAAAGGAAATGCTAGAGGATTTAAGTGAGAAGGAAAACCACTATTATACCATGTTTGCGAAAATGGAAAAGGCATTGGCAAGAATGCAATCCCAGACCAGTTTTCTTGGTGGTATGGGTAGTTAATGTTGAGTGAAAGTTAGGAGGGAAAGCTTTGGTAAATAATCCTTATAATCAATATATGAAATCTTCTATTATGACTACTCCTCCTGAGGAATTGGCTATTATGCTTTATGAAGGAGCTATGAAGTTTCTAAAAAGGGCTATGATCTATTTAGAGGACAAGAATATAGAAAAGGTTAATGAAGCCATATTAAAGGTACAGGATATAACCATAGAATTTATGAGTAAAGTAGATACGGAATATGAAGTAGGTAAACAGCTTTTTTCTTTATATGAGTATATCTACAGAAGACTAATAGAAGCTAATATGAAAAAGGATCCAGAGATATTGAATGAAATATATGGTATGTATGAAGAATTAAGAGATACTTGGCAGGAAGCCATAAAAATTGCCAGAAGAGGTAAATAGATATGAGTCAAGCATTAAAGGAATTAGAGGATATCTCAGAATTATTGAAAGAAAAATTAAAAATTCTTAATGATATATATGATTTAACCTATGAACAAAATAAGCAAATAAAAGATAATGATATAGATGGATTTTTAAGAAATGTAGATAGAAGACAGATTAGAATGGATAGGATACATAATAATGATGAGAAGCTCAATAACCTAATCAATAATTTAAAAATAGGATATAATATATCTAATATAGAAGATTTAAATAATGATGAAGTACAATTGATAAATCAATTAAAGGAAGAAATAAAAGGTGTAGCAAATCAAGCATATGGTATAGATATAGAAAATAATACTATATTTAAGGAAAAATTAAAGGAAGTTAAGGAAAAAGCAGTTGGAGCTAAAAAGGGTAAAAAACTGACATCAAAATATTATCCCAAACAAACGCAGTTTCAAGGTTATTTTATTGATAACAAAAAATAAATTCATGATAGGAGGAGTAGATACCCATGAACATAAGTGCTTACCAAACTGAAAATCTACAAAGTGTCCAAAGCGCTTTAAGTATGGCTGCCATGGACATGGCAATGGGTCAAGATGCACAATCTATGACCGCAATGGTAGAAGACATGGAGCAGGTTTCTAAGGCTCTAGAAAGATCAGTAGCTCCTCATAAAGGCGGTAATATCGATATCATGTTGTAGGCTATAAAGCAAGTAGGGATACCTACTTGCTTTAAGCATATAAAGAACAAAATGGAATGGATGATAGTATGCCAATTAATAAAATTATTGATAAATTAATACAAATAAGCAAAAATAAACATAGATATGTGAGTATAACCTTAGGCATCCAAAAAAACCTTAGCATGTATATTGAGCAGGGTAGGACAGAAAATATTGCTAAACAAATAGAACTTAAGGATAAATATCTTTCTCGGGTTCAGAAAATGGATATGGATTTCTATGCTCTCTTTAGCGAATTAAAGCTTAGTCTTGGAGTAGATAGTATCGACAAGATAAACGGAAAAAAATATCCTCAGCTAAAGGAACTGAAAAAAATTGTTGGCGAAATTATAAAATTAAATGAAGAAATAGATATCATAGATAGTCAAAATACTAAAATCTTAACAAAAGATATGGGTGAAACCAGTAATAAACTTAGAGGAATAAAACAGGGAAGAAGGGCTGCAAATGCCTATAAAGCTCAAAAAAATATTGTAAAATCATTATCTCAACATAGGAAGAAATCACAATAAATATAAATTAAACTCTTATTACCCCAGCTTAGTTGGGGTTTAATTTTTATTAAATTAATGGGGATTATAGTTAAATCATTTTTCTTTTTTCTTCAACATTTTCAGTTCAATTCTGCATAATTATTATCCAAAAATTTTTCATCTTTCAACAAAAATTTTAAAATATAGCTTGTACACAAAAAGTTAACACATTATTAACAGTCCAATATGGGGAAAATACACTTATCAACAGAACTATCCACATTATCCACAGAAAACTAAAAAACTATCCACAAACATGTGGAAAAATATATTTGTCTAATAAAATTGTAGACAAAGGAATAAAACTTTAAAATCTGTAAATTCAGATAAAAAAAAGAATAATAATTGTGTTTTAGAGAGATTTATATGGGTAAAATATAAAATATAGACAAGCTTTTAATATCTTTAAATTCTTGGATAAGATATAATTAACAAAACAATTGAATATCATATAAATATATATTCTGTATTCCAATTTTATTCTATAGATAACTCAAACCCAATTTACTAAACATTGAAGATAACCATTTAGGAGTTGAAGTTTAACTCTGTTAAACATATATTTTGGAAGGAGCTGAAGCTAATGAGAGTAAAAGTAAGTGGAAGGAATTTGGAGGTTACAGATGCATTAAGGGATTCAATAATTGCTAAACTAGAGAGGTTTGGAAAATATTTTAAGGATGACATTGAAGCCAAGGCTACCTTAAGTGTTGAAAAGAATAGACAAATTATTGAGATAACAGTGCCTATAAATGGGACTATATTGAGAGCAGAAGAAGCTACAATAGATATGTATACATCTATTGATAAAGCTATTGATAAACTATATAAACAGATGGAGAGGCATAAAACTAGGCTACAAAGAAGGTATTATGGACATGATACTATTAGATTTGAACATATACCGGATACAGCAAGAAATGAAGAGGAACAAAACATCGTTAAAACCAAGAGATTTGCCATTAAACCTATGGATCCTCAGGAGGCAGTACTGCAAATGGATTTACTAGGCCACAGTTTCTTTGTATTTACTAATGGGGAAACCGATGAAGTAAATGTTGTATATAAAAGAAAAGATGGAAACTATGGTTTAATCGAGCCATATATTTAGAAAATTTTAGGCAGCGATATCGCTGCCTTTTAAATTTTTTGGAAATTTATAAAAACTTATTATGAAAATTATTGATATAATAGAGGATTTTACTAAATTAATATAGAAATAAATATATTGGACTTAGATTATTAAGTTTTAAGATATATTAGGAATACCCTAAAAACTTATCACTTAGAACTACAAATACGTCCTTAGACGTCTTAGTTTAGAAAGGAGTTTTTTAATGTTTATTGAAGCAGTAGTATTTGGAGTAATAATTGGATTAGTTAGAAATGGTAGTTTAAGAAATATCAGTATTCTTAAAATTCGAGGATGGTATTTAGTCTTATTTGCCTTTTTAGTACAAATCTTTACAGTAGTTTTACCGGACCTATCCATCGTAGCATCCCATGGGAAATACTTTTATGTTGCTTCAGCAGCACTAATAATAGTAACTTTACTTATAAATCTAAATAAGAAGGCAATGTGGATTATTTTAATTGGGGCTTTACTTAATTTCATTGTGGTATTCATCAATGATTTTAAAATGCCTATATATATTGAAGGATTAAAGCTTGCAGGGATGCAGCATATGGTAGATGGAATAGTAAGTGGAGATATTACAAACTATATGCCCTTAGACCAAGTTGCAAATTGGACAAAGCATCTAGGGAAATATATAGTTATACCAAAGCCCTATCCAATGGCTAAGGTTATCAGTATAGGCGATATATTCATGTCATTTGGAATCATTTTCTTTGTCCAGGGAGAAATGCTGAAATCATATTTAACCATGAAAACCAGGATGGTTAAAATGGGATATAGATCGAAGTTTTAGTAACAATGAAAAATCCGGGTTTATCACAATACTGAGGCAGGGGAACCTGTCTTTTTGACTTGTAATCAAAACTTAACCCAAAAATTACAAAATGAATATAAATCATGATATAATTTAATGATATAATATATAGTTGAAGAATTTGATTTATAATACCTGTTAATATAAAGAATTTTAAGGTTCAATAAATACAGTAAAAGCGAAGGGATGAGTGTAATGAGCTTACTTGAGAAGATATTTGGAAGCTTCAATGATAAAGAAGTAAAAAGGCTTATGAAAACAGTGGATAAAATTGAAGCTTTAGAACCAAATATTCAAGCTTTATCGGATATAGAGCTTAAAAATAAAACCAATGAGTTTAAAGATAAACTAAAAAATGGAGCGTCACTTGATGATATTTTACCTGAAGCCTTTGCAGTTGTAAGGGAGACAGCAGTTAGAACCCTTGGAATGAGACATTATAGAGTACAATTGCTTGGAGGAATAGTTCTTCATCAAGGACGTATTTCTGAGATGAAAACAGGTGAAGGTAAAACATTAGCAGCTACATTGCCAGTTTATCTGAATGCCCTTGCTGGCAAGGGGGTTCATGTTGTAACAGTAAATGACTATCTAGCAAGTCGTGATATGGAATGGATGGCTAAAATCTATAAGTTCCTAGGGCTTTCCGTTGAATGTATAGTTCACGGACTTACAACCGAGGAAAGAAGAAAAGCCTATAATGCTGATATTACCTATGGTACAAACAATGAGTTTGGATTTGATTACCTAAGGGATAATATGGTTATCTATAAAGAAGAAAGAGTACAAAGGGAACTGAATTTTGCTATAGTCGATGAGGTTGACAGTATACTAATCGATGAAGCGAGAACACCTCTTATTATTTCGGGAGCTGGGAATAAATCAACCCATCTATATTCTACTGCCGATTCATTCATTAGAACCCTAAAGAAGGAAGTAGATTATACCATAGATGAAAAGGCAAGCTCAGTAGTTTTAACCGATGAGGGGGGTATTCCTAAGGCAGAAAAATTCTTTGGTCTTGAAAACCTTGCAGACCCCCAAAATATGCAAACCTCTCACCACATCAACCAAGCACTAAAGGCCCATACCCTTATGAAGAAGGATATAAATTATGTTGTAAAGGATGGAGAAATAGTTATAGTTGATGAATTTACGGGAAGGCTTATGTTTGGAAGAAGATATTCTGATGGACTTCACCAAGCTATAGAAGCAAAGGAAGGACTTGAGGTTAGAAGGGAATCCCAGACCCTCGCTACTATTACACTTCAAAATTACTTTAGAATGTACAACAAGATATCGGGTATGACTGGTACAGCAAAAACGGAAGAAGATGAATTAAAGCATATTTATGGCATGGATGTTGTAGTTATACCTACCAATAAACCAATTGCAAGACAGGATTTACCTGACTCAGTATATAAATCACTGGAGGGTAAGTTTAAGTCGGTTATTAGAGAAATAGAAGAAAGACATAGGACGGGACAGCCAATACTAGTTGGTACTATTTCCATAGAAACCTCTGAGCTTCTAAGTACCCTTCTTAAAAGGAGAGGAATTAAGCATGAGATATTAAATGCTAAGCAGCATGAAAGAGAAGCGGAGATCGTTGCTCAAGCTGGAAGATTCGAAGCCGTAACTATAGCTACAAATATGGCTGGTAGAGGTACTGACATAGTATTAGGTGGTAATGCTGAGTATACTGCTAAGGATCAGCTTAAGAAAAAGGGCTACGATGATTATGTTATCTCTATGGTTACCAGCCTTACTCCTAGTGATGATGAACAGGTCATAGAAGCGAGAAAACTTTATAAGCAGCTTCATGAGGACATCAAAAAGATTACTGATAAGGAAGCGGAAAAGGTAAAAGCAGCCGGGGGACTTCATATATTAGGTACAGAAAGACACGAATCCAGAAGGATAGATAATCAGCTTAGAGGGCGTTCAGGTCGTCAAGGGGATCCAGGTTCATCTCAATTCTATATATCCCTTGAGGATGATTTGATGAGACTATTTGGTAGCGAGAAAATCCAAGGAATAGTTGATAAACTAGGAATGGAAGACGATGAACCTATAGAGGCAAAGCTTTTATCTAAATCCATTGAAACTGCCCAAAAAAGAGTTGAGGGTAGAAACTTTAGTATAAGAAAGCATGTACTACAGTATGATGATGTAATGAACAAACAAAGATCGATTATCTACAATGAAAGAAAGAGAGTTCTTGAAGGTGAGAACCTTAGGGACCATATCTGGGGAATGCTTGAGAAGCTAGTTGAAGATTCTATAGAGGTCCATACAGCAGAAGCCAGTTATCCTGAACAATGGGACTTACAAGGTCTAGAAGATTATCTTCATACTATGTTCCTTCCAAAGGGAAGTCTTGAGTTTGAAAATATTGAGGCATTGACAAAGGAAGGACTTAAGGAAAAAATATTAAACATAGCAGAGGATTTATACGATAAGAAGGAAAAAGAAGTTACAGAAGAAAGAATGAGGGAAATAGAAAGAGTTCTTGTACTTAAGGTAGTTGATACTAAGTGGATTGATCATATAGATGCCATGGATCAGCTAAAACAAGGTATAGGACTTAGAGCTATTGGAAATGAAGACCCTGTTAGGGCATATCAAATGGAAGGATTTGATATGTTTAACCAAATGACAAATAGTATTCAAGAGGATACTGTAAAATATATATTCAATGTGACCGTAGATACAGAGGCTAAACGTGAACAGGTAGCCAAGATAACGAATACTTCCGGTGGAGATGGTGTGGCCGGTGGAAGGCCTAAAACAGTGGTTAGGAAAGAAAAAAAAGTAGGAAGAAATGACCCCTGCCCATGTGGTAGTGGGAAAAAATATAAAAAATGTTGTGGAAGATAAAACATGCAACATCACAACATATTTCGGTTAAGGACGTGATACAATGCTACTTTTAGAACAAAGTTTATTAGAGCTTAATAAGCTTGAAGAATCTTTAAACGAATTGAGGGTTTCTCTTTGACATAGATAGCCTAAAGGAAGTTATTGAGGAGCTAGAGCAAAAAATGATGGAGCCTGGATTCTGGGATGATCAGGATGGGGCTCAAAAAATCCTTCAAACATCTAAGAGACTAAAGGATAAGGTTGTAAATTTTCAAAGGCTATATTCGGATTGGGATGAATTAAAGCTTCTAGGTGAAATGGGGATCGAAGAAAAGGACGAATCAGTGGAAAAGGAAGTTGCTAAGGGAATAAAGGAGCTTACTGAATCAATAGACAAATCGAAGATGGAAACACTTTTATGTGGAGAACTTGATAAGAATAGTGCCATTTTATCTATACATTCTGGGGCAGGGGGATTAGATGCCCAAGATTGGGCTGAAATGCTGCTTAGAATGTATACAAGATGGGGAGAGAAAAAGGGATATAATGTAAAGACCCTTGATATACTCCCAGATACGGAAGCGGGTATTAAAAGTGTTACTCTTCTTCTAGAGGGTGAAAATGCCTATGGATATCTAAAGTCGGAAAAGGGAGTCCATAGAATAGTTAGGATATCTCCCTTTGATCCATCGGGCAAGAGGCATACATCCTTTGCATCCGTGGATATAATGCCTGATTTAGACGATAATATAGATATAGATATAAATCCTGCTGATCTGAAAATAGATACCTATAGGGCATCGGGAGCTGGAGGGCAGCACGTAAATAAAACGGAATCGGCAGTCCGTATAGTGCATATTCCCACTGGAATAGTAGTACAGTGTCAGAATGAAAGATCTCAGCACAGCAACAGAAACACAGCCATGAAAATGCTGATGGCAAAGCTGATAGAACTAAAGGAAATGGAACAAAAGGAAAAAATAGAGGACCTCAAGGGAGACTATAGTCAGATTGCCTGGGGAAGTCAGATACGATCCTATGTATTTCATCCCTACAACTTAGTAAAGGATCACAGGACCAATGCTGAGGTAGGAAATGTAGGGGCTGTAATGGACGGAGAAATAGATGCATTTATTGATGAGTACCTAAAGCAAAGAAATGCATAAATAATAGACAGGGGGGATAACCTCTGTTTTTTATTATGATATATAGGGTTCTCATAGTATAACTTAACTTATACATGTCCAAAACTCCTGGAAACACTGAGTATTTGTACATGTATAAATTAAGATTTACTTGAAAATCTCTATAAATAAACCAGAAAGAAGGGAGCGAATATAATGGATTTAATAGTAAGGAAACTTAGTTCGGAGCTTAATCTAAAGCAGTCACAATTAGTTAGTACAATAAAGCTTATCGACGAGGGAAATACCATACCATTTATTGCAAGGTATAGGAAGGAAATGACAGGTGGCTTAAGCGATGAGGTTTTAAGGGACCTAAATGAAAGGCTCACTTATCTAAGAAACTTGGAAGCAAGAAAAGAAGAAGTGATTCGATTAATTGATGAGCAGGGAAAATTGACGGAGGACCTTAAAAAAGACATACTTAAAGCCGAGGTGCTTCAAAGGGTAGAAGACCTATATAGACCATTTAAACAAAAAAGAAGGACAAGGGCCACCAAAGCCAAGGAAAAGGGCCTTGAGCCATTGGCTGAATTGATACTAAACCAACAAGTGGTAGAGGGAACGATAGAGGAGTTAGCAAAGCCCTTTATCAACGAGGAATTAGAAGTAAATACCATCGATGATGCTGTAAACGGTGCTAAGGATATAATCGCTGAAATCATATCTGACAATGCGGAATACAGAGAAAAAATAAGAAACTTAAACTCAAGAGAAGGTACAATTAGCTCTAAGGCTGTTGATGAGAAGGAGGAAACGGTCTATGAGATGTACTATAACTTCAATGAAGGGGTTAAAAGCATTGCAAACCACAGGATATTGGCAATAAACAGAGGAGAAAAGGAAAAGAAATTAAAGATCAAATTGGTAAGTCCAGATGAAGAAATATTAAATTATTTAAAGAATAAAATCATACATAATACTAAAGCTATTACTACAGAAGCTTTAACTGAATCCATAGAGGATTCATATAAAAGACTTATAGCTCCGTCTATTGAAAGGGAGATAAGAAATGGGTTAACAGAAAGGGCCGAGGAGGAAGCAATAAAGGTATTTGGTAAAAATACAAAGCCCCTATTGTTAATACCCCCTGTTAAGGATGTAAGGGTATTGGCTATTGACCCCAGTTATAGAACTGGATGTAAAATCGTTATATTAGATGGAACCGGTAAGCTGCTGGAGTATACTACTATCTATCCAAACCCACCTCAGAACAAGGTAGAAGAATCAAAAAAGACTATTAAAGAGCTTATAGAGAAATATGATATAGATATTATTCCTATCGGAAATGGTACGGCTTCAAGGGAAACGGAATTACTAGTGGCAGAAATATTAAATGAAATCCATAAAGAGGTATATTATACAATAGTCAGCGAGGCAGGAGCATCGGTATATTCTGCATCTAAACTAGCTACAGAAGAATATCCAGATATAGATGTATCCATTAGAGGAGCTATCTCCATAGGGAGGAGACTTCAAGATCCACTTGCAGAGCTAGTAAAAATTGATCCAAAAAGTATAGGGGTAGGACAATATCAACATGATTTAAATCAAAGCAAATTAGGGGAAACCTTAAAAAATGTAGTTGAGGACTGTGTGAATAGCGTAGGAGTTGATTTAAATACGGCTTCTCCATCATTACTTAATTATGTATCAGGGATATCCTCATCAATAGCAAAAAATATAGTTGCCTTTAGAGAGGAAAATGGTAAATTCTCTAATAGAAAGCAGCTTAAAAAGGTTAAAAGGCTAGGAGATAAGGCATATGAACAATGTGCAGGCTTCCTTAGAATTTCTGATGGTGACAATGGGTTAGACAATACCGCTGTACATCCAGAATCCTATGATATCACCATGAAATGCATAGAAAAATTAGGCTATACAAAGGAAGATATCGAAGAAGGTAAACTCAGAAATATTGAAGATAAAATATTGGAATATAAAGTAGAAGAAGACAAGCCCTCTAATGAAAACAAGGGCAATGTAAAAAGCATAAAATCTTTAAAGGCATTAGCTAATTTTAAATTTGAAGATGACAATCCTAAAAAGGATAGGTCAAAGGATATTGAAGAAAAGATCATAAAATTAGCTGAAGAATTAGAGGTCGGGCTGCCAACGCTCAAGGATATAATAGAAGAAATAAAAAAACCCGGGAGAGACCCAAGGGAAGAAATGCCAAAGCCTATTTTTAGAAGTGATGTTTTAAAGATGGAAGATTTAAAGTTGGATATGATTATGACTGGTACAGTAAGAAATGTAGTTGACTTTGGAGCATTTGTTGATATAGGAGTTAAACAAGATGGCCTAGTTCATATTTCAGAGCTTAGCAACAGGTTCGTAAAAAATCCAATGGATGTAATTTCCGTTGGCGATGAGGTAAAGGTTAAAATTATTGGCTTAGACATAGAAAGAGCAAAAATATCTTTAAGCATAAAGCAGGTTTAATCTATAGAGGAAATTGCATAACTCTGACTTGGCAGAATTGCATAATATATATGCTATAGGTTTGGAGATTTTAAAACTATATATAGTAGATAGTTTTTGTAAATAAGTAATTATGCAATTTGCTTTATAGTAATTTAAGATATGATACCCTGATATCAGCAGCTAAGTTTTAGTATAAAATACTTGAGCCAAGCCTTCAACTTAAAACATTTGAATCGTTCCTAAAAAATTATAGAAATTCTCGTTTAAATATTATAAAATCTTATTATAGGTCATTTCTGTAGGGAAAAATTTGACCAAAAGTTAAGGGTCTCGATGTGCCTAAACTTTTAATTTGAGAGGAGAGTTTTAATGTCCCAATTAGATAATGGAAGGGTTAAAAGGCTTATGAGCTATCGTTGGGTTGTATGGGGAGTTCTTGCATCAGCTTATATTATAGTATTTTTTCATAGGCTTGCTGTTGGAGTAGTTAAGGATGAATTAATAAATACATTTAATATCACAGGTACTACCTTTGGGAACCTTGGCTCTACATATTTTTATGTTTATATGCTTATGCAAATTCCTTCAGGAATGCTTGCCGATTCTTTAGGGGCTCGTAAAACCGTTACTGTTGGAACATTGGTAGCTGGTGGGGGCTCAATAATATTTGGATATGCACCAACTATTTTTGTGGCTTTTTTAGGGAGATTGCTAGTAGGCCTAGGCGTATCGGTTGTATTTATATCTATTTTGAAAATTCAATCTGAATGGTTTAAGGAAAGTGAATTTGCCACTATGTCAGGGATAACATCCTTTGTTGGTAATTTAGGTGGGGTGCTTGCAAAAACTCCACTGGTGATAATGGTTGGTTACTTGACTTGGAGAGTATCATTTGTAGTTATTGGGGCGATATCAATAGTTATTGCAATTCTATGTTATATATTTGCTAGAAATACTCCCCAGGATATGGGACTACCTTCAATAGCTGAAATAGAAGGTAAAGAAGTAAAAAAGTCTACTGAAAAGAAACCTGATCTCATAAAAGGATTAATGAAGGTAGTTTCTAATCCAAAAACTTGGCCTAGTTTTGTGGTGTTTGCAGGTTTTTTTGGAGCTTTTGTTACTTTATCAGGGTCCTGGGGAGAAGCTTATTTAATAGCGGTCTATAATATTCCAAAGGTTAAGGCCGCAAGTTATACAATGTCCTCGGTAATAGGCTTGGCAATAGGCAGTATAGTTATTGGAAAATTCTCCGATGGAATTAAAAAAAGGAAGCTTCCAATGCTGGTGTTCGGAGCTGTATATGTGACCTGCTGGACAATTTTAGTATTCTTAAATGGAGGAAAGCCGCCGATTGAGATTTTAATGCCTCTTCTATTTATATTGGGCTTTACATGTTCAGTCTTTGTGCTGGGATGGGCATGTGCAAAGGAGGTAAATCCTCCTGAAATAGCAGGGATTTCAACCTCCGTAGTGAATATAGGTGGATTTTTTGGAGCCGCTATTTTGCCCCCAATTCTTGGAAGGGTATTTGATCGATTTGGAGGAAGCCTGCCTGCCGTAGAGCTATATCATAAAGCCTTCATGTATTCCTTTATAGGGGTTATTATAGGGTTCATATTTATATTTTTGGTTAAGGAAACTAATTGTAGGAACATATATAAGAGTTAAAATATGTTGATGGTGTAGAATTCTAGGCAGTTTTTGAAAATAATAAATATAAGAGTTTATATAGGGACTCCTTTGATGAGGAGTCCTAAATATTTTTTTCTTTAAATATATAAAAAAAATTATATAATAGTAATGAGGATATTATATAAATGCCAAATTAGGATATTATTGTTTTATTTTTTTCTACATACAACATATATCAAAAATTAATATAATTAAAGGGGGAGATTTAATGTTACTAATTAAAAACGGAAAAGTTTTTACTATGGAAGGAAAGGTTTTTGAGCAAGCAAGCATATTAGTTGAGAATGGTAAAATCAAAGAAATAGGGGAAAATATCGTTGCACCCCTTGATGCACAGGTTATTGATGCC
This sequence comes from Maledivibacter sp., assembly GCA_025210375.1. NCBI lineage: Bacteria > Bacillati > Bacillota > Clostridia > Peptostreptococcales > Caminicellaceae > Maledivibacter > Maledivibacter sp. The sequence continues at coordinate 237,973 of JAOASB010000052.1, forward strand.
CAGGGAAGTATAGTGACACCTGGTTTTGTTGATGCCCATTGTCATCTAGGTATGTGGGAGGATTCCATAGGCTTTGAAGGAGCAGATGGAAATGAAATGACGGATCCAGTTACACCTCATCTTAGAGCAATTGATGCAATAAATCCACTGGATAGAACCTTTGAAGAATCAAGGCAGGGTGGTGTAACATGTGCAGCAACTGGTCCCGGGAGTGCCAATGTTATAGGGGGTCAATTTGCTGCCATAAAAACCTATGGTGATAGAATAGATGATATGATAGTTAAAGAGCCTTTGGCTATGAAATGTGCCTTTGGAGAAAATCCTAAGAGAGTATATAATGAAAAGAATAAAGCACCTATGACTAGAATGGCGACGGCTGCTATACTAAGGGAAACCCTTATGAAGGCCAATGAGTACAAGGAAAAGCTAGAAGCTGCTGGAGATGATAAATCAAAGAAGCCAGCTTTAGATGTGAAGATGGAAGCGATGATAGGAGTTTTAAATGGAGAAATTCCTTTAAAGGCCCATGCCCATAGAGCAGATGATATTTTAACATCTATAAGAATAGCTAAGGAGTTTGGAGTAAAGCTGACTCTAGAGCATTGTACAGAAGGACATTTAATAGCACATCATATAAAAAATGAAAATCTACCTGCCATAGTTGGACCAAGCTTTGGAGATAGATCCAAGTTTGAACTTAAAAATCTTACATTTGAAACACCTGGGGTTTTAAGTAAAGCAGGGGTAAAGGTAGCTATAATGACTGATCATCCAGTAATACCCCTTCATCACCTAGGGCTATGTGCCGCATTAGCTGTTAAAGCAGGTATGGATGAAGAAGAAGCCCTAAAGGCTATTACTATAAATCCAGCTGAAATATTAGAGGTTGATGATAAAATAGGAAGTCTTAAGGAAGGGAAGGATGCGGACATAGTTATTTGGAGTCATCATCCATTTGAAATAAAAGCAGAGGTTCTATATACAATTATCAATGGAGAAGTTGTATACAAAAAGTAGAAAAGGGGTCCGGACTTCCAACTAATTGATTAGATGTAAATTTTTTTTGGTATAAATATTATAAGTACTGAAATATATACATCTAATTGAAGTGTTTGGAGGTGGGATTATATGTCGAAGCTTGATAAAGAGATGAAGTTGGTAGAAAAGATTAATCTACTTAGAAGAAGGCTCGAAGAATATTTAAGCATGACCGATAAACCTACGGATAACAAAGTCGTTAGAGTTAGTCAGGAACTAGATGAACTTCTAGTTGCATATTACAGACTTATGGAGGGAAAGTGCATGGGGACAGTACCTAAACACGCTAGAAAATTCAGTGTGTTTGGGGGCTGTCCCCATGTCACCTTTTAAAAACCTCCTCTTGTCTACTTTTATAATCTATTGTATTATGGAGATAATATGTATTGACACAGTACGGTTTGAATAGAGGTGAAAGCTTGAAAAAAATTATTTGTACAAAGGAAGATGAAACAAAGGAAATAGGATATAAATTAGGCAGGCTTCTTAAAAAAGGTGATGTAGTATGTCTTACCGGTGATTTAGGAGCAGGGAAAACTACCCTTACTAAATCCATGGCTAGAGGTTTAGAAGTAGAGGAAGATGTGACAAGTCCTACCTTTACAATAATAAACGAATACGATGGAAGGCTTCCAGTTTACCATTTTGATGTATATAGGATAATGGATATAGATGAGATGTATGATATAGGATATGAAGAGTATTTTTATGGCAATGGAGTTTGTATAGTGGAATGGGCATCTCAAATAAAAGAATTGATTCCAAAGGAGCATCTTTGGATGGAAATAAAGCTAGGTGAAGAAATAAATAGCAGAGAGTTTTATATCAAAGGGACATCAAAGCATTTTGAAAGTATAATTGAGGAGTTGATTTCATAATGAAAATATTAGCAATAGATACTTCTTCCCTTGTAGCTAGTGTGGCTGTAATGAATGAAGAAAAATTATTCGGTGAATATACCATAAATAGTGGGCTGACCCATTCACAGAAGCTAATGCCTATTATAGACCAGCTATTATCGAGCCTTGAATTATCTATGAAGGATATAGAGCTTATAGCCGTATCAAGGGGGCCGGGGTCCTTTACAGGAGTGAGAATAGGGATTGCAACGGTGAAGGGGTTGGCACATGGCTGGAACATACCTGTGGTAGGAGTTTCAAGTCTAGAAGGGCTTGCATATAATATTAAATATGGTAATGACCTAATTTGTCCAATAATGGATGCCAGAAGGAATCAAGTCTATACAGGCGTCTATAAATGGGTGAACTATAATCTGATAGATATAGTTAAAGAGGCTCCATTAAGTATAGATGAGCTTATGGATAAGCTTAGGGAAAGAGAAGAAAAAGTTATTTTTCTTGGAGATGGATTAGGTAGATATAAAGAGGACATTATTACGGGGTTAGGGGAAAAGGCATTATTTGCACCTTCATATGTAAACATGCAGAAGTCCTCATCTATTGCCCAGCTTGCTTTTGATAAAATAAATAAGGGGGATTTAAAGCCCGAAAGTCACCTAAGTATTGTACCGGTTTATCTAAGAAAATCTGAAGCCGAAAGACAATATGAAGAAAAAATGAGAAAGTGTAGTGAAATCAATGAATAATATTAGTGTTAGGGAAATGACCTTAAATGATCTTGATTCGGTTCTAGATATTGAAAATATAAGTTTTACAACTCCTTGGACCCGAGAATCCTTTGAAAAGGAAATAAAAAATAATCAGCTTGCAAAATATCTTGTAATAGAGTATGATAATCGGATTATAGGCTATGGTGGAATGTGGTTTATAATAGATGAAGCACATATCACAAATATAGCCATACAAAGGGAATTTAGAAATAAGAAATTAGGAAGCTTTTTAGTAAGAGCCATGATAGAATATGCCGAAGGGTTAGGAATCCATAGGATGACTTTGGAGGTTCGAGAAAGCAATATACCGGCTCGAAGGCTCTATGAAAAGCTTGGTTTCAGCCCCTGCGGCAAAAGACCTAAATACTATCAAGACAATAATGAGGATGCTATTATTATGTGGAGAGGCTAAAACCCTCTTTCAGGCTGTGACAAACGCCCAATTTCTGCGTTGCTGTTGAAATTTCCGGGACTCACTTGCGATCAAAGCAAGCTTCGTTCCTCAATTTCAACGCTCCTTGAACTTGAGCGTTTGTCACAGCCTGTCATCTTATTGACCTTGTCAACAAGATGGCAGGCTGTTGAGAAATTCGAAGTTCGAGGCGTGCTGAAACCGAGAGGCCGCAGCGTATATAGACATACGTAAGGGTTCTTGGTTGAAGCAACAACGAAGAAATTCGGGTTTGTCAACAGCCTGGGAGAGGCTAAAAGCCTCTCTATTTCTATGCCCTAAATGGGATTTTTAAGAATTTTTTAATATTATTGCATATAAAATTGAGATATAATTGGGTGAAGGAAATGGGAAAAAAATTATAATTTGAACATAATTTGAAGGGATTTACAAATATTTATCGTCTATAATATTTGGAGATATGTAGGTAAAAAATGGCAAGGGAGTCATAAAATTAGGAGGGAAAATATGGGTAAATTTAAAAAGAAGACAATATTTATTATTTTGGCCGTATTAGTAGTTGTAGCAGTTGTGTCCCTAGCTACTGTAAATGCAATGAAATCAAAACAACAAACAGGGGTAGATGTCAAAACCGTGGATATTATAAAGCAAGATATAATATCTAATATCTTTACCAGTGGGACGGTTATTTCAAAGGAGGAAAGGGAAATAACCTCGGATATATCCGGTAAAGTAAGGGAAATAGTTGTGGAAGAAGGAATGAGGGTAAAAAAAGGAGATATACTTGCTAGGCTTGATTCCGATGAGCTTCAATATGAACTGAAGCAAAGTGAAATAAAGCTAGAGGTAGCTAAGGATAAGCTTAATCAGCTCCGAAAAGAAGATAGGTCAAATTTGGAGACAAGTTATAAAAATACTAAAATTGAGTACAATGATGCAAAGAAAAATTATGAAGATAAAAAATCCCTTTTCGATGCTGGAGTAGTAAGTAAAAAGGATTTAGATGAAGCAAAAAGTGCTATGCAGACAGCCTATAATGACTATGCTTTAGCAAAGAAAAAATATGATGATGCCGATAGCCTAGGAGAAATAAGAATACAGGAAAAAGAAGTAAGGGTTATGGAGCTTGATATAGATAAGAATAAATCAGACATAGAAAAAACTAATATAATCAGTCCTATAGATGGGACTGTAATAGAGGTCAATATTTCAGAACTAGCTGTTGTGGGGTCAAGCACATTAATGTTTAGAATTCAGGATACTGAAAATCTAGAGGTAGTAACTAATATAAGTGAATACGATATAGGAAGAATAAAAACAGGACAGTCAGTAAAGGTGACCTGCGATGGAGCCAAAAATAAGGAGTATAAGGGAACAGTAGCATACATATCTCCAAATGCAGTTATTGAGAAAAATGGACAGGGAAGTGAAACCGCTGTAAAGGTAAAAATAGATATTAATGATAAAAATACACAATTCAAGCCAAATTTTTCAGCAAATGTAGAAATAAATACGGCAAATACAAAGGATGCATTAGTTGTACCCTATGAATCCATATACGAAGATAAGGATGGAACTAAGTGTATATATATTGTTAAGGATGACAAGGCTCAAAAATGTGTTGTTGAAACGGGAATAGAAGGCGATATGTTAGTTGAGATAAAAGGTGACGGTTTCAAGGAAAAGGACTTAGTCATATCGGATCCTACAGAAAGAATCAAGGATGGTATAGAGGTTAAGGTCAATAAAGGAATAACGGGCAAGAAAGGAAATTAAAATGATTAGTATACAAAACTTACGGAAGATCTATAGCAATGGTAGTATCAAAGTTGAAGCTCTCAAGGGGGTAAACCTTGAAATAGGTGAAGGAGAGTTTGTTTCTATAATGGGACCATCGGGATCGGGAAAATCCACAATGATGAATATACTAGGATGTCTTGACAAACCCACCGATGGTAAATATGAGCTTGATAATGCTAAAATCGAAGAATTGAATGAACTAGAGTTAGCAAAAATTAGGAACATAAAGATAGGCTTTGTCTTCCAGTCATTTAATCTACTGTCAAGAACCTCCGCATATAAAAATGTAGAATTACCTATGCTTTATGCCAATGTCAATTCTAAGGAGAGACATGCTAAGGCGATAGAGGCTTTAAAGAAGGTAGGACTTGGAGATAGAATAGACCACAAGCCTAATGAGCTTTCTGGAGGTCAAAAACAAAGGGTTGCTATAGCCAGAGCCTTGGTTAACAATCCGGCCGTTATTCTGGCCGATGAGCCTACGGGAAACCTTGATTCTAAGTCTAGTGATGAGATCATGGATATATTTAAACAGCTCAATGAAGAAGGAGCCACCATTGTTATAGTAACCCATGAGCTTGATATAGCAGAAAAAACAAAAAGAATTATTGTTTTTAAAGATGGTGAAATAGTTGAAGATACAAAACAAGCTCCAAGTTCTAAATTCTAAAGATACGGTCATGACTTATAAGAAGAATGAAAAGATAGAAAATAAAGTGTAAGGGTTCGGTTAACAAAGGAGTTGATGAGGTGAACTTTTTTGAGAGTATAAAAGTGGCACTCAATGCCATATGGGTAAATAAAATGAGGTCACTGCTCACAATGCTTGGAATAATCATAGGTATATCTTCAGTTATAGCTGTAGTTGCATTGGGACAAGGCAGTAACACTATGATGAATAAGGAGTTTGAAAGCTTTGGTGTCAACAGGGTCTATTTAACAACAAGTTGGAGGAAAAATCCCACATTACGAGATTATCTTAAACATGAAGATATGGATGCACTTAGAAGGACCTTTGATGATGAAATAGATGCTATGTCAAACGATTTTAATATAAGTGGAGAAGTATTATCGGGGAAGAAGAAAATAAATGTATATATAAATGGGGTAAACGATGAATATAATAAAATAGAAAAAAAGGAAATGATAAAGGGTAGATTTATTATTAAAAGTGATACAAAGGCTAAGAGGAATGTAGTAGTTATAGATGAAAAAATGGCCTTGGATAACTTTGGAAGAACCGATGTTTTAGGTGAAAGAATTATAGTGAGTACTCGTTCTAGAAATATATCTTTGCTTATAGTTGGGGTTTACAGAGATAAAAAATCAGTGTTTGCAGGATTTGGTGGAGAACAGGTTCCAAATATTTATCTTCCTATTTCCACAGTTGAAAAAATGTTTGGATTAGGTAATAGAGTTCATGGAATAGACATGAATCTTAAACAGGGAGTCAAAATTCAAGAAACTCTGGATAAAATGATAAAGCTTTTAGAGAGACGTCATGGAAATATAGGGGAAGAAAAATATAGAGGCTATAGTGCAGAGAGTGAAATGGAAACAATAAATAAGATAACAGGTGCAATGACCATGGTGGTTGGAGCCATAGCGGCTATTTCATTATTGGTTGGTGGAATAGGTGTTATGAACATCATGCTTGTATCGGTTACTGAAAGGACTAGAGAGATCGGGATCAGAAAGGCCATCGGGGCTAGGCATAGGGATATATTACTTCAATTTTTAGTTGAGGCCGTTATTATATCAGGTATTGGGGGCATATTAGGAACGGTTATAGGTGTGGGATTATCCTACCTAATATCAAGCTTTATAAAAATACCACCTACGGTATCGCCAGTGACAATCCTAGTGGCGTGGGTATTCTCAGCGGGAGTAGGTATTTTCTTTGGTATATACCCTGCAAATAAGGCTGCAAAGCTTGATCCCATTGAAGCCTTGAGATATGAATAGTAGATGAAAAAGTTCTAAGTATTAAGTTCAAAGATTAGGGTTAAAGCCTTGGGGGAAATTTATGTGACTTATAGATTTGTTTGAATTCTAAAGTCTTGTCTTAATTTTAGTTGTATATCATACAGTTATGGCTTTAATTAAGGGTTAGAAAATATAATGTAGTAATAAAATATAAGGGCGGTGTATTAGAATTACTAACTTCATTGATTCTGAAACACCCAAGGGGCTGAACTCAAGACATTGTTTTTTGAGACAGCCCCTTTTTATTTCAAATTAACAATCCCAAGCCACAAAATCCTATAAATCTCTCCAAAATATAAAAAGTTTATTCATAGAATAAAATAATAATATTTTTATACAAACCATTATGCATATACATATATTAAAACATTATTAATGGGGGGGGAGCAGATTGGATAGTGGATCTCTTGGGCTTTTTAACATAGATTATTTATCCTCTGTAACGGCAATGGTCATGGCTGTTAACTTAATTACTCAGATAATAAAGGAAATATACTTATCTCAAAATGGAGATAAAAGGGTTCCAAGGCTTTTAAATCTACTGGTATCTTTCTTTGTGGTCTCATTACATCACATAAATGTGTATATAAATGATAGCCTAGTATTTCATAACAACTTGATAGAACTCACATTTTTGATAGTACTCAATACATTTCTGATAGCGGGTTTGTCAATGGGAAATTATAAGGTGTTGGGGCTAACTAAGGAAAGAAACCTTAGGGATAAGGAGAAAAGCAATAGATATGATTTATAGATAGAGCAAATTGCATAATTACCTTCTACAAAAACTATCTACCATATGTATTATGTAATTCTGCCAAGTAAGAGTTATGCAATTTCCTCGATATATAATATAGAAAATATATGGTTATATAAAGATTAGTAGTATATAATATAAAAATAAAAGACAAAATTTGCACAGAACTAAAGGAGCAAGGGAAAATGAAAAAAGAATTAATTACTTTAGCATTAGAATCAAGCTGTGATGAAACATCAGTTGCTGTATTGAGAAATGGCAGAGAAGTACTTTCAAATATTGTTTCCTCTCAAATAGATTTACATAAAAAATTTGGAGGAGTAGTACCGGAGGTTGCATCAAGAAAGCATGTTGAAAATATTAGCTATGTTGTTGATGAAGCCCTTGAGGAAGCTAATGTTACCTTTGAGGATATAGATATGATAGGTGTGACCTATGGGCCAGGACTTGTTGGAGCTTTACTTGTAGGGTTATCCACTGCCAAGGCTCTAGCATATTCATTAAATAAGCCCCTTGTAGCAGTAAATCATATTGAGGGACATATTTATGCAAATTTTATACAGTACAAGGAATTAGAGCCTCCATTCATTTGTCTAGTAGTATCGGGAGGACATACTCATTTAGTGCATATGAAGGATTATGGAGTATATGAGGTGCTTGGAAAAACAAGGGATGATGCGGCTGGAGAAGCCTTTGACAAGGTTGCTAGATCAATTGGATTAGGATATCCTGGAGGACCCATAATTGATAAGCTTTCTAAGGAAGGCAATAATAAAGCCATTGATTTTCCTAGAACCTATTTGGAAAATGGTAGCTTAGATTTTAGCTTTAGTGGATTAAAATCTGCTGTTTTGAATTATTTAAACAATTCAAGGATGAAGGGAATAGAAATAGTCAAGGAAGATGTAGCAGCCAGTTTTCAACAAGCGGTTATCGATGTTTTAGTTGATAAAACCGTATTGGCGGCAAAACAATGTGGAGTCGATACCATTGTTTTAGCAGGTGGAGTAGCTGCTAATAGTGGACTTAGGGCACTGCTTGGTGAAAGAGCGGAGCAAAATAATTTTAAGCTTAGGGTGCCTCCATTGTCCTTATGTACAGATAATGCTGCTATGATTGGCTGTGCTGCATATTATGATTACATAAACGGTTACACAGCGGATATGTACCTAAATGCAATACCAAACTTAAAGTTGGGAGATAAGTATGGAGGGCTAAAGTAAAGTGATATTAATTAACAAAAAAATGGTGAACAATAATTGTTTAAAAACCTGCTTATGTAAACCTAAAGTAGGTTTTTCTTTTTTATGCACAATTAACATAGGGTTTGTGGATAAAAATGTGGATAGTGTGGAAAAAAAATGAAAAATAGATATTTACTAAAAATATTGTGGATAGTTTTGTGAACAATGGGGAAAACTTGTGGATACCAATGTGTACAATATTCCTTAACCAATTTATATGAAGTTACTTAAGGAAATATGACTAAAAAATTATGGTGTACATAATTTTTTATTTTGATGAATTATGCCGTCGAAAAAATTGAAAATCATAAAAAAAATATGAAAAAAGTTAAAAAGTCCCGACAAATAGGGGAAAATATAAAAAAGCCTGGATATATATCCAGACTAAATTCTTTCTTCTACGTATTTTACTATGTTGCCAATGTTTTTAAAATCTTCAGCATCTTCATCGGGAATCTCGATATCGAATTCATCCTCTATAGCCATTATAACTTCTACAGCATCCAATGAATCTGCTTCAAGATCGCCTATTAGGGAAGTTTCCATCGTGATAGTAGTGTCCTCATCCAATCCTAATTGATCGATAATTATTGCTTTAATTTTTTCAAATGCCATTTGTATTCCTCCTCTTTAAAAATTCCTCGTTTATTGTACTCTTTCTTTATATTACCTTATCATATTAAGAATCTAATATTATTATACTTAAATTTCAATAATTGTCTAGAAAAAAATTAGATTTTTTCTTCCCAAAGGGTATATAGCTTTTCTAATTTCATTTTTGAAGCCTCATATTCCTCATGAATATCCTTGCTTTTAGCGGGATCAGTATAAATATTTTCGTCGCACATTAAATGTTCTAGTTCATGTAGTCTTGCTTCAAGGGTTGATATTTCCTCTTCTAGATTCTTTACCATCTGTATATGCTTTTTCTTTTCAGCTTCTTCCATTTTTTTACGTTTTCTTTCTTCCTTAAGCTTTGTTTTTGTTATAGTTTCTACATCACTATCCTCGGGTGGGTTTTCAAGTTCGCTTTTTTTCTCTATATAATAATCATAATTCCCTAAGTATTCCTTAATCCCATCTTGAGATATTTCGAGTATTTTCGTCGCTACTTTATTTAGAAAATATCTATCATGGGATATGGTAAAAATGGTTCCATCATATTCTAAGAGTGCATCCTCTAATACTTCCTTAGAAGGTAGGTCTAAGTGATTAGTAGGTTCATCTAATAAGATAAAATTATCACTTGATAGCATAAGCTTCAAAAGAGATAATCGGCTTTTTTCTCCACCACTAAGATTTTCCACATCCTTAAAAACGTCATCTCCCATAAAAAGAAAGGATGCTAAAAGGCTCCTAGCTTCTGGAATAGATATTTTGGGGTTTTCATTACAGATTTCATCTACAAGGGTATTATTATCACTCAAGTTTTCCTGCTCTTGATCATAGTACCCCATAAATACATTATGGCCTACAGTGATATTCCCAGTATCGGAATTTAATTTTTTAAGTAGTATTTTGAATAAAGTAGTTTTACCCACACCATTTGGGCCAATCAAAGCCACTTTTTCATGTCTATATATATCAAATTCTATATCTGAGAATAAAGCATGATCATCAAAGGATTTAGATAACTCCCTGACCTTTAGTACCTCTCTACCGCTTTTAAGCTTTGTTTCAAGCTTAATTCTTGTCTTCTTATTATTAAGTACAGGCTTGTCCAATATATTGATTTTTTCTAGGCGTTTTTCTCTACTTTTTGCTCTGTTTGCTAATTTTTCTGTGCCATGCTGTTTAAACCTTCTTATCATTTCTTCCTGTTTAGCTAGTTCTTTTTGCTGTTCTAAGTATTTTTTCATTTGTTGCTCATAAATATTCTTTTTATAATCAACATATTTTGTATAGCTTCCTTCAAATTCGATAATACCCTTATTTTCAATTTCAATAACTTTGTTAACCACTTGATCTAAAAAGTATCTATCATGGGAAATTATTAAGATAGTTCCCAAGTAGTTTTTAAGAAAACCTTCAAGCCAATTGATTGCCTCTATGTCTAAATGGTTTGTGGGTTCATCTAGAAGTAGAATGCTAGGCTTTTTAAGAAGAAGTTTGGCTATATTGAGTCTAGATTTTTGTCCTCCACTGAGCTTTCTGATTTCCTTAGTGAAGTCATCTTCCTCAAAACCAAGACCCTTGAGTACACCACGAATCTCACTTTTATAGCCATATCCGTTTTTGTTATTAAATTCATCGAGTAGTTTTGAGTAAAGGTTCATTAAATTTCTAAATTCATGGCTTTCATGATCGATTGTTTCTGATATCTCCTTTTCAAGATCACGAATTCTTTTTTCCATTTCTATTATATCTTTAAAGACTACCATACATTCTTCAAAAATGTTTTTTTCAGTATCAAAATCTAGGTCTTGCTTTAAATATCCTATACTTAAATTTTTAGATATATATATATTTCCTTCGTCATAGGGAATTTGGCCAGTAAGTATTTTAAAAAGGGTAGATTTACCCGTTCCATTCTTACCAATTAATCCCACCTTATCTCCCATATTTACGGTAAAGGAAATATCCTTTAATATCAAATCTATTCCAAAGGATTTAGTTATATTACTACACGAAACTGCTATCATTTTGATGCCTCCCTAGTGGTTCTATACATATAAATTATTTTATCATATATATATAGTTTAGGGTAAATCTTAATTTATATATAGCAAAATATCCGATGTTTCTAGGGAATTTTGATATGTATAAATTAAAGTTTTTCTTGAATCTCTATGGAGTTCACATAACAAAACTTAATTTATGTATGTAGAAATACAAAAATAAGGATTAAATATCTACAAATAGGGTTATAATTATTTTTGATAACTATATGTAGATAAAATAACAATTGACAATTAATTGACAGTCTTTTATTGAAATGATATAATTTTTGTAAAAAAACTGATAAATAGGAGTTTGTGAGTATGAACGAAAAATCGAAGATTTCAATGGCGGTAATAAGAAGATTACCTAAGTATCATAGATACTTAAAGGATTTATTAGAAAAAGATATAAAAAGGATTTCGTCAAAAGAGCTTAGTGATATAATTGGATTTACAGCATCTCAGATAAGACAAGATTTAAATAACTTTGGCGGCTACGGGCAGCAAGGATACGGATATAATGTAGAAGAGCTTTATTATGAGATAGGTAAAATCTTAGGACTGGACAAGGCTTACAAGACCATAATTATTGGGGCCGGTAATCTAGGACAAGCCCTTGCCAATTACACTAATTTTGATAAGGTTGGATTTGAAGTAAAAGCCCTATTTGATATTAATCCAAAGCTTTTTGGTATTAAAATAAGGGATATTGAAATTAAGGACATGGATGATGTTGGACAGTTTATAAAGGATAATGACATCGATATTGCTATCGTTTGTACAAATAAGGATAGTGCCCAGGAAGTAGCAGAAAAACTAGTTTCCGGTGGTATTAAAGCAATATGGAATTTTGCACCAACTGATTTAAGAGTTTCTGATAATGTAACAGTGGAGAATGTACATTTAGTTGAAAGTTTATTGACCCTTACATATCTCTACAAATCTACTCAGGAATAGGATTTTGCGAATATGAAAAAATGAATAGGTTAGGTTACCAAGTGATTTTGATTATTTTTAGGCACTTTGTCAAGTCATACTCACCGTATGTAGTTGATTGAGTATAGGCGAAAAGAATCAAATGTACTAGGAATATGACTAGTTTATTTTTTGAATCTGCTTTAAGGGAGGGAAATATGGATAAGGTTTATAAAGATGACACAGTTTATTTTATTTCTTATGCAAAGCTTCCCAGTACTATTTCGGCAGCAAAACTACGTGATGTAGTTGGTGTAGGTCTCGTTATAAATACTACAACGGGAATTATAGAGGATACAAGCTGTACTTTAATCACAGATGAAGCCAAGCGATTCCTAAAGGAAATAATAGTAGGACATAATATACATGAAGAGGGATTGGAAAAACTAACGGATAAGATACAGCTCAGATTCCACGGGTTATCTCAAAAAGCTATATGTGTTGCTGTAAAGGCGGCAGTTGAAAGATATGAGACATGGAAGAAGGAAATAGAATATAAAGAGAACAATTAAACACAATATAAGAATATATTGGGATTTAAGTAGAGACTTTGATCGGAACCCTCTATAGAGAAGAGGCTGTCTCAAAGGATAATCCCTTTAATTCAGTCCCGGGGTGTTTCAGAATGAATTAAGCTTTAGTTTTTGAAATCCCATGGGTTTGACTAGTACCTACGTACCTGCCAAGTCCGTGGAATTTCAAACAACGAAGAAATTCGTAATTCTGAGACATCCCCTTTTTTATTGTAGAATAAACCCAGATTATTCATAGAAAATTTAAAACTCTCTATGAATAATCTGGGATAAAAAATATTTTTGTTAATTATTTATCTTAATTTATATGTATGAAAATATGTACCCTACAATACCTAGGGTAGTAATCCACAAAAAACATTTTAGGATTAAAAAAAATAGCATATTGATAAAAATATAACGAGAGTGTATACTGTACGTGTAGACTATAAAGATCAAAATAAAATTCTACTAAAGGTGTGGTGTACATGATAGAGATTAACGTTTGTATAGGAAGTGCCTGTCATTTAAAAGGAGCATATAATGTTATAACTAATCTTAAAAAATTAATACAAGAAAAACAGTTAGAGAATAAAATTGAAGTTAAGGCAGCATTCTGCTTAGGAGAATGTACAAGGGGAGTTTCAGTAAGAATTAACGATGAGAATATAGTTTCAGTTGGTGAAGATAAAGTAGATAGATTTTTTGAAGCCCATCTCGCTGGGAGGTTATAAAATTGGATTCTCTAACTATATCTAATGCAAACTGTCGTAATTGCTATAAGTGTTTTAGAAATTGTTTAGTTAAGTCTATAAAGATTAAAAATGAACAAGCAGAAATGGTAAATAAAACCTGTATATATTGTGGACAGTGTCTAACATCATGTCCCCAGGGAGCTATAAAATTTGAAAGTGATTTAAATCTGGTTAAAAGGGCCATGAATGAAGGGAAAAAAGTTGTTGTAAGCATAGCTCCATCCTTTGTGGGAGCTTTTGATATCCTTGAAGCTGGACAAGTTGTTACCGCTTTAAAGAACCTCGGGTTTGATATTGTAGAAGAAACGGCAATTGGTGCAGAGGTAGTTAAAAATTTATATAAAGAAAGTATTAATAAGAAAAATAGAAAAAACATAATTACTACTTGCTGTCCATCTGCTAATTCCCTAATAGAAATTTATTATCCTTCTATGTTAAAATATATGCTCCCAGTGGTTTCACCCATGATTGCCCACGGCAAGATCTTAAAGAGGTCATATGGCAGTGACGTTTTTGTGGTATTTATTGGACCTTGTATAAGCAAAAATATTGAAGCTAGGGATTTTCAGCATGATACCGCAGTGGACGCAGTATTGACCTTTAATGAGCTTAAAACATGGATTAAAGAAGAAAATATAGATATACAATCTTTAAGCAATAGCAACTTTGATAATAAGTCCTACAAAGCAGGAAGTAGCTTTCCCTTAAATGGGAGCATAATAGAAAATCTTTTTAAAGAAGATAAGCATTCGTATGAATTAATAAATGTATCGGGGATTAATGAGTGTAAGGAAATATTAGAGAGCATTGAAAAGGGAGAATTGAGTAATGTCTGTTTAGAGATCAATATTTGTAAGGGCGGGTGCATAGCAGGCCCTGGAATGCCCAAGGACTCAGGCTCCTATTATTCCAGAAAAAAGAAGGTAAGGGATTACGCAACCAAAAAAGAAGTGCTGGCCCAGGAGGATTATTTCCATTTACCAAAGGAAATGAACTTAAAGAAATTATTTTTTGATAAAAGCATAAAAACAATTAAAGCAAGTGAAGAAGAAATAGAAGTCATACTAAATAAAATGGGAAAATATAAAAAGGAAGATGAGCTTAATTGTGGAAGCTGTGGCTATGACACTTGCCGTGAAAAGGCACAAGGGATATTTGAGGGTAAAGCAGAGCATAATATATGTCTTCCCTATATGAGAAATAGATCTGAAAGCCTAGCAAATATAACCTTTGAATATACTCCAAATGTTATTTTTGTACTTAGTGGCGAATTAAAGGTACTTGAGTTTAATCCCTCGGCGGAAAGAATATTTAAAGTTAAGGCCGATTATATAAAAGGCAAACCCATATCAATGTTGATTGATGACAGTGATTTTGGTCAGGTTATAAAAACTAAAGGGAATATACTTGGAAAGAGGATTTCATATCTAGATTATGGAGTTGTTCTTTTTCAAAATATATTATACCTAGACGATCAAAATGTTCTCCTAGTTATTATGTCCAATAATACCATGGAGGAAAAGCAAAAAGAAGAATTGAAGAAGGTAAAAGAAAATGCTGTAAGGGCTGCTCAAAATGTTATTAATAAGCAAATGAGAGTAGCACAAGAAATAGCAAGCCTACTTGGAGAAACTACTGCAGAAACTAAAACAACACTTACAAAACTAAAAATGATAGCATTGGCAGAAGATGGTGATCTTAAATGAGTTTTTTTATAGATATTTCATATGACAGTTTGAACAAAAATGGAGAAGAGCTTTGTGGAGATAAGGTCGAGATAGTGTATACAGATAATAGTACTATAATTGTTTTGGCCGATGGATTGGGTAGTGGGGTTAAAGCTAATATACTAGCGACCCTAACATCGAAAATAGCGGCAACTATGCTAAAGGAAGGCTCTACTATTTATGAAACAGTGGATACGATTGTAAACACTTTACCTGAATGTAAAGTCAGAAAATTAGCCTATTCAACATTTACAATAGTTAAAGTATATAACGATGGCAAAGTATATATAGTAGAATGTGATAATCCACCAATATTTTTTATAAGAAATAATAGGATTTTAAACATTGAAAAGACCGATAAAAATATAAATGGAAAGTTGATTAAGGAAAGTGAGTTTATGCTGGAGAAGGAAGATGTATTAACTGTAGTAAGCGATGGAGTTATTCATGCTGGTGTTGGTGGAATATTAAATCTAGGTTGGCAGTGGGAAAATGTGGCTGAATATCTGGAACGTTTATCAAAGGATATGAAAAGTGCTAAAAATATTTCAAAGGGTTTGGTTAATGCTTGTAACAATTTATATGTAAACAAGCCTGGGGATGATACCACTGTGGCAACAATAAAGGTTAGACATCCAGAGATAGTAAACATATTTACTGGGCCTCCACAGGATCAAAATAACGATACATATGTGATAGATGAGCTTATGAAAAGTGAAGGAAAGAAAATAGTCTGTGGGGGAACTGCGGCAAAAATAACGTCGAGAGAACTGGCAGAAGATTTAGTTACTAATATAGATTATATTGATAAAGAGGTGCCTCCTACGGCCCATATAAAGGGTATCGATTTAGTAACAGAAGGAGTATTGACCCTTAGTAAGGCGGTAGAAAAAATAAGGTGTTTCTCAGATTCCTCCTGTGACAAGTATACAGTATACAATCCTACGAAAAAGGATGGAGCTTCATTATTGGCTAGGATTCTTATAGAAGAATGTACTCACATAAATCTTTGGGTTGGTAAAGCTGTTAATCCAGCCCATCAAAACCCGGACTTACCTATTGATTTGAGTATAAAACTTAAGGTTGTTGATCAGCTAGTAAAATTGATGAAAAAGTTAGGCAAGAATGTAAATCTAATAAATGTTTAACCCATACCATTTGCAGAAATTTTTCTAGTTTATGTGCAAATGAATAATTTGGGTTTAAGATGTGGGGTGAATTATTATGAGGCGATTTGAAAATGATGTTCAAGTAATAAAATATGAAGTTTTAAAAGAAGTTGCAAGATTGGCAATGGAAGGAACTCTGGAAGAAAACCGTCATACTATACCTGAAAAAATCAGTCCAGGTCCTAAACCTAGGACAAGATGCTGTGTATATAAAGAAAGGGCAATAATAGAAGAAAGAATAAAAATAGCTAGTGGCGGGGATAAGGAAAATCCAAATAATATAGAGATTATTAATATAGCCTGTGATGAGTGTTCTATTAATCGCTATACTGTTACGGAAGCCTGTAGAGGATGCTTGGCTAAGTGGTGCCATGAAGCCTGTCCCGTTGACGCTATTTACTATGTAGGTCATAGGGCATACATCAATAACAATAAGTGTATAGAATGTGGTAGATGTAAAAATGTTTGTCCCTATAATGCTATTTCTGATGTTATGAGACCCTGTAGAAAAGCCTGTGAAGCAGATGCTTTGTACATCGATTCCGATAAAAAGGCTGTTATTGATAGCGAAAAATGTGTACAATGTGGCGCATGTGTGTATAAGTGTCCCTTTGGAGCCATTGTGGACAAGTCCTTTGTAGTAGATGTCATAGACCTATTAAAGGAATCAAAGGAAAGTGATACAAATGTTTATGCTGTTATAGCACCGGCTATATCCACCCAGTTTACCCATGTGAAAATTGGTCAATTAGTAAAGGGGATTAAGCTTTTAGGCTTTCATGATGTTGTTGAGGCTGCATTGGGAGCAGATATTATAGCCTTCCATGAGACCGGTGAGTTCGCCAAGGAGGTAGGGGAAAAGGGAGTGATTACTAGCTCTTGCTGTCCTGCGTTTGTTTCTTATATAAGAAGGAACTATCCAGAATTGGAAGACAATATATCAACTGCTGTTTCACCCATGATAGCAGTGTCAAGATTAATTAAAAATACGGATAAAAATGCAAAGGTAGTTTTTATTGGCCCCTGTACTGCTAAAAAAATGGAGATCAATGAAGAAGGGGTAAGGGGAAGTACAGATTATGTAATTACCTTTGAGGAACTTACCTCCATGATAGATGCGGCTGAAATAGATTTAAAGGAATGTGAAGAAGAAGTTTTAGATAATGCTTCTTTCTTTGGTAGAATTTTTGCACGTTCAGGAGGACTGACCGAGGCTATTAATCACGTGATTAAGGAAGAAAAAATAGATATAGACTTTAATCCAGTTATGTGCGATGGATTAGCAGAATGTAATAAAGCTTTAAAAATGGCTAAAGTGAATAGATTAAAGGGAAATTTCATAGAGGGTATGGCCTGCACGGGGGGGTGTATAGGAGGAGCGGCTTCTGTACACCACGGACCTAAGGATCGTGGTCAGGTAGATAAATATGGTAAATTGGCAATCGAAAAGAAGATAAAGGATTCTTTAAGAGTCCTAAATATAGATGACTTAGAATTAAATAGATAGTGAAAAAAGTGCCTATGGGGTATCTTTGTTGTCGCAAGTTGCAAGTTATAAGTTCCAAGTTCCAAGATTAAGGTTATTCTTGAGGAGTAAAAAGTTATTTATACCGATTAAAGATTTTTAAAGACATGGGAGAATGACCTAAAAAACTTGGAACATGGTGGAACTAAAAAAGCGCTTTAAGCGCTTTTTTTCTTTTCAGAACGTTGTAATAAATATATAACTGCAAGTAAAACAAGACCTATTCCACTGGTTATATAGCTAGGATTTACTAGCATTAAGCCAGAACCAAAGAGGATTAGTCGTTCTATGGCATTTGACGGTCTTAGGAAGTATCCGCTAACACCCCCAGCAATACCAAACATACCGATTAAAGCCGTAGTTAAAGCAACAATTACTGCTATAGGAGTTGCATCAACTAGTACCAAAACAGGAGATGTTGCAAATATATATGGAACAAGATATGCCGCAAAGGCTAGCTTTGAAGCTTCAACACCGGTTTTAAATGGATTAGATCCAGCGATACCTGAGCCGGCGAAGGCTGCCAATGCTACTGGAGGTGTTATATCTGCAACTATACCAAAATAAAATACGAAAAGGTGAGCTGCTATTACTGGAACTCCCACCTTGATTAGTGCAGGGGCTGCTATAGTAGCTTGAACTATATAGTTAGCGGTAGTGGGCATACCCATACCTAAAATAATTGATGCTATCATAGTTAAGAACATTGTAAGATAGATATTTCCTGCAGAAAGCAATACTATACCATGGGAAAGTTTTATACCCAGTCCAGTAAGGGTAACGACACCAACGATTATACCTGCACTGGCACAGGCCATAACAACGGGAAGTGCGCTTCTGGCTCCCTCTTCCAAGCCCTTAATAACTTCCTTTATACCGAATTGCTGGTCTTTATCAATATAGGAATTAATAAATCCGATTATTAATGAAGAACCAATCCCCCCTAAAGCAGCACGCATAGGAGTAAAACCCTTAACTAAAAGCCAGACTATAACGATTATTGGTAAACCCAAAAACCACTTTTCCTTTAAAAGCTTTTTAGCCTTTGGAAGTTGACTTTTTGGTATACCTTCAAGACCATTCTTCTTAGCTTCTAAGTGAACCATTATAAATATACCTGTAAAGTAAAGAAGGGCTGGTATTGAAGCTGCTAATGCAATTGTAACATAGGGTAGATCTGTAAACTCCGTCATTATAAATGCTGCTGCACCCATAACGGGTGGCATTAACTGCCCACCTGTAGAAGCTGCTGCTTCTACGGCTCCTGCAAACTCTGATCTATATCCAATACTTTTCATAAGTGGGATAGTGACTGATCCAGTACCAACCGTATTTGCAACGGAACTACCAGAGATAGTTCCCTGGGATGCACTTGCAACGATAGCAGCTTTAGCTGGACCACCGGTAGTATGTCCTGCCAAGGCGAGGGCCAAATCAGTTAACCAGTCTCCTATGCCCGTCATTTTTAAGTAGGTAGCAAATAAGAGGAATAGGAAAATAAAAGTAGAAGAAACCATTATAGGGGTACCTAGTATTGATTCAGTACTTATCCATGCATAGGTGGCTATTCTTTGAAGACTGTATCCACCATGGGAGAAATAACCAGGTACAAAATTTCCAAAGAAAGCATAAAGTAAGAAGGTACCAGAAACCGTTATGAGTACTGGCCCCGCAACTCTCCTTGTTGCTTCGATTACTAAGATAACAGCTATAATAGAAATTATCATATCGGTTTGAGTATAGGCCCCAGCTCTAAATAATAAATCTTCAAAGTTGAGAACATGGTAGCCTACGACTAGAATCGATGCGGCTAATAGTATATAGTCATACCACTTAACCTTGTTTGATTTATCACTTGTTCTAAGTGGATAAAGTAAATAAACTAATACAAGGGCAAATCCAACGTGTACACCTCTTTGTATAGTAGGCGGTTTTAGGCCAAAGGTAGCTGTATAGAGCTGCCATAAACTCCAAACTATTGCTAATACAAAAACTATTTTACCTAAAAGTCCAGTTAATTTTCTGTAGGTAAATTCTCTATCGTATTTGGCCATGAGTTCTTGTTGTTTTTCTTCATCAAGTGTTGGCTTTAGATTGTTTTCACTCATTTAATTTAACGCCTCCTCAACAATATATTTTAACAAGCTTTTCTCTACTACTCTGATTTTTACATATCCTCCCGGCTTATAAATATCCTTAAGGGGTATTATTTCATCCCCCACACATAATTTATGATTTGCTACGATTTTTCCTATGACAACAGGTACTGCATCAAATATGACGTCATAATTGTAAACACGAATGTGATCCTCATTAAACTCCCAAATGGTATTATAATCGGGACTAGCAGGCAAGTTAGCACTAAAAGAATCAAATATCATTTCATATATAGAAATATTTAAATCATTTTCAATTTTATAGGTTTCCGTAACAGGCCTTAGACTTACGGAATGTGTCCATTTAACAGAAAATTTTTCTTCCCGTTTAATGGGAAGTTGAAGTAAAACTTTATTAAGATTTGGACCTTTATCTACTACATACACCTGGAGCAAGGTAATTTTATAAAAAAAGAGTATTAAAAGTATAATAACAATGCATATAAATGCTAATCTAATCCTTTTCATATGATTTTAAAAGGGGGTGTCTCAGAATGACGAATTTCTTCGTTATTTGAAATGTCCAACGACTTGGCACCTACGTTAGTTAGCCAAACCCTTGAATTTTCAAAACCTCGAACTTCATTCATTCTGAAACACCCCAGGGGCTGAACTCAAGGGATTATATTCTAAGACAGCCCCTATCTTTAGTTTACTTAATTCCCTTTTCGTCGTAATATTTTTGTGCTCCAGGGTGAACAGGTGTAGTAACACCACTTATGGCATTTTCAAGTTTAATTTGCTTTCCTCTTGCATGGCCTTGTGCTATTTCTTCTGTATTTTCATACATAGACTTAGTTAATTCGTACACTAGGTCTTCAGGTAAATCTTCTTTAACATACATTACGGCTTGAAGAGTTACAGTTGTAGCATCAGTTTCCTGTCCCTTGTACTCACCGCCAGTAATATTAAACTTAGATGCAAATGGAACTAATTCCTTAACCTTATCAAAGTCAGATCCGTCTATAGAAAGGATTTTTACAGGGTTAGTAGTAGCTATTTCTTTAACCGCCGATGCAGGGAATGAAAGTACTGCAAATGCAGCATCTATAGTACCATCCTTTAGACCAGCAACTGCATCTGAGAAGCTGCCAGGTTTAGCAGTATAGTCCTTTGGACCGATTCCATAGGCTTCTAATAACTTCATTGCAGTTACATAAGTACCGCTTCCCGGAGGACCAGGGTTGATGGCTTTACCCTTTAAATCAGCTATGGATTTAACCCCAGAAGCTTGAGTAGTTACAACATGCATAACCTCTGGATATACAACTCCAACTGCTTTAAAGTTTTTAAGAGGTTTACTGAAGCTTTTTCCAGTACCGTTAAAGGCATCATCTGCTATATTATTCATAGCAAGAACTATATCCACCTCTCCAGATGCAACTCTGTTTATGTTTTCAACAGAAGCTCCTGCAGGCTGGATTGTAACATTAACACCTTCAATCTTGTTGTTCCAAACATTAGCTATTGCTCCACCAAGTGGATAATAAGTACCAGAAGTTCCGCCGGTGGCAAAGGCTAACTCAAGTGTTTCTCCAGGTTTTTGAGTTTGGTCTCCGCTGTCCTTATTCGGTGTTTCCTTAGCAGGTTGATCACAGCCTGCGAATACTAATGACACGGCAAGTATCATTATCAGCAAAATTGATAAAGTTTTTTTCATTAAAAAGCCCCCTCAAATATTATTTTTTAAATCCTTTATAGCATCATATATATTTCATATTGAAAATAAGATGATTAGAATGAGATGATGGAAATAAAGGATATTAAACAAATGAAAAAAGAATCAAAAACAATAAAAACCCCAGATAATTTAATCCACACGACATATAAAAATAACCAATTTACAGGTGAAATGGTATTTTCAGAAAAAGGCATAAGCTATGACTGACATAATCGAAATTCATTTACTGGGTTTCCCATTGGTTATTCATAAAAGAATGAAAACTATGTGAATATTATACTGGGTTCCATTAGTCAAGCTATTATGGGTTGCACAATAGCCATTAATAGAGCGTATAATACAAATATTAAGTTTTATTAACAATTTATTTCATTATAAATTATTAACATGAATCAGTCAAGGGAATAGAATTCATTTTATAGAATATTCGATTAAATTCAAGGAATGGATAACACTACATCTATATTGTGATTATTTTAAAAATTATTATAATTTACTATATATTAATGACTACTAAAAACTACTGAAAACTACAAGAAAGCAGTAAAAAAAATAAAACACCAGATATTACGGACATTGTTTAAACCCATAGGGCTAATATAAATGCAGCTGTAAATTTCATGGTGAGAGTTTTATGGGTAGGTGATTTTAAAGCTCCAAATGATAAATAATGTATATTTATTTATACTATGATCTCCTATAAATATGTTAAACCCTTTATTTGTAGATCTGTGGCCATGTGTAGTTTTTAGGTTTATATTCATATATATAGCCTTGCTCCAGCTATAGCTTTATTTTTTAAAGCCTTTGGTGGAATTTCTATAGTCTGTTTAATGAAATAGTTATTTGCCCATTTATATTTGTTTATGTTATAATCAATGAAAACAATTATCAGTAGGTGGTACTGTGGCAAATTACTATAAGGAAATAAATAAAATAATGGAAAAAATAATACATAAGGCTTTAATTTTAGATAAAAAGGGCTTTAAAATAGGAAAAAAAAATCAAGATTTATCTTTGTTAGATATGTTGATAATAAAGAAAATAGGAAAAGAAAGCAAAAAATCAATCTATAATCTTGTAAAGGAAACAGAGGTAGATAGAGGTGTAATTGCTACAATTATTAATAAGCTTGTAGCAACTGGGTACATAATAAAGGAAAAGGCCGAGGAAGATAAAAGGGTGAATATGGTTTCGTTAACAGAAGAAGGTGAAGCGGTATATAATATGCTTGTAGATAGTCAAAAGGAATTTTTTGATGTGATTCTAAATGATATAACCTTAAATGAAGAAAAAACAATATTAAAGTTTTTAAGTAAGATTAATCAGAATATAAAGTAGCTCAGGAAATTGCATAACTCTTATTTGGCTGAACCTAATATGTGAATATCATCCTTAATTTAATTACTTAAGATATAAGCATGTATGATGGTATAGCTACTGGGATTTTAAAGCTACCTATATAGGGTTTTCGTAGTATAACTTAACTTATACATGGACAAATATGCAATGGTTCTGGGCATTTTGGGCTTGTATAAGTTAAAGTCTATACTAAAATCCCTATAGTATAGGGTTTTCATAGTATAACTTAACTTATACATGGACAAATATGCGATGGTTCTGGGCATTTTGGGCTTGTATAAGTTAAAGTCTATACTAAAATCCCTATATAGATTTCCCAAAGTTAAACTTAATTTATACATCTCAAAATATCCGATGTTTCTAGGGAGTTTTGATGTGTATAAATTAATTGTTTAACTGGAATATCTATAGATGGTTTTTATAGTAAAGTAATTATGCAATTGCTCAGCTAAATAAAAAATGATCATTAATTTTAAAAAATAATAAAAAGGTATTGACTTATATACATTAATGGAATATAATGTATACAATAGAATATAAAGGCTGGAGAGGAAGAGAGCCACATGAAATATCCTAATTTGAATAGGTGTGTTTTGTGTGGCTTCTTATTATTTATATCTAAAAATTTATATGGCAAACCATATAATTAAAATTCAGTCAATTCAATCAATTGAGTAAATTGCATAATTACTTTCTATAAAAATTATTTATCCCAGGGGGTTTTAAAATTCCAGGGGTTATACCATGAAATATGTTTATAGCTTAAGTAATTACATCAGGGATGATATTCCCATATGTAGCTTAGCTAAGTAAGAGTCATGCAATTTATTTTAAGTAAATGTTTACAATTCTGCATCTATAATTCGTTAGATATGGGAGTGGATACATTGAAGAGTAAAATTTTAGAGAAATTAGAGCAAGAGCCCATTATTGCTGCTGTTAACAAATTGGAGAAAATTGATCTAGCTATTAAATCTCCTTGTCAAAGCATTTTTCTACTTACAGGAAGTATTTATAATTTAAAAGAAATCATTGATAAAGTTAAAGAAGCAAATATGTATATATATGTTCATATCGATTTAATTGAGGGGTTTTCAAAGGATAAGGTAGCATTAAAATATATTAGTGAGAAGATGAGACCCGATGGGATTATTACTACAAAGGGAACCCTTGTTAGAAAAGCAAAGAGTATGAATATATGTGCTATACAAAGACTTTTCTTATTAGATTCTCTTTCGTTGGATACGGGAATAGATTCTGTATACTCCACGAAGCCAAATGCAATAGAGGTTATGCCTGGGATCATACCTCGAATGATTACAAAAATACGCAATCAAACCAATCTCCCTGTAATAGCAGGTGGTCTTATTGATCGTAAGCAAGATGTGATTGAATGTCTTAAAGCAGGTGCTGTGGGCATTTCTACAAGTAACGAAAGGATTTGGCATATGTGATTTTTTCAGTCCTTAGGAAAACGTTTGGACTAAAAAATAATTACTTAACCATTAAGGAGGTGAATTTTTAAAAGTCAAAGCGCCTTATTTTCAACTTTTTAAAATAAAAAAAGCTAGGAGGTAAAGAATGAAACATTTAGGAACAATTTTAGGAGCGGCTATTGCTGGTATGTTTGTTATGAGCGTTTGGGGTGCATTTTCAAACGAATATGGTATTGGTGGCGGTTGGTTTGCTGGGTTTATGATTATTGCAATAATGTGGTATTTAAATCATTATATAGGAATTATCAATAATGATGGAGCGGCGGTTGATATGGCAGTAGGTATAGGCATGGCTGGTACTATGAGAGATGTATTTTTACATGGAGCCGACGCTGGTATAGCTTCACTTCCAACATTATCAGTTGCTGCTATAGGTGGAATCTGTGGTGGATTAATTGCATATAGACTTCAAGTATATTTGGCTAAAAAACAAGAAGCTGAAGCAAAGGCTTAAAAATATTTAAAGAGATTAAGATATAATATGATAAGGGGGATATAAGATAAATGACTTTTGCTAATGTGATAACTACATTTACCGGTGGGTTTATATTTGCATTTTTAGTTAGAATGTGTTGGGGAAAAATGAATGAAGATTGGGGATCTATTGGTGGCTGGATGGCAGCTGGCTTTATTGTTGCAGCTACATGGACATTAAATCATGGTGTTGGGTTTATAGTACAATCAGGTCCAGCTTGGATAGATATGGCTTGGGCATCGGGACCCGGGCTATTTGCTGCATCCTTAGCTTCAGGAGAGAGTGGGAAAAATGGACTTGTAAATGCTGCTTTTGCACTCATAGGTGGAACAATAGGTGGATATGTACTATCGTGTCTTAACTTCTTCCATTAATTACATAAAATACATTAATAAATCTACATTTTGATTCTTTAAGATGATCAATGTTTCAAGGATATTAGGGAGAATAAAATGTAAAAGATTTATTGCGATTTCTGATTTCTATAGATAAAAAGTATTAAAAATCGATTATTTTAAATAACAAAATATTGTTTATGAAATAATAGAAAAAATTTTCATTTATTAGGGGGATAAAAAGATGACTAAGAAGTATATTATGTCCTTGGATCAAGGAACTACTAGCTCAAGAGCTATCATATTTGATCATGATGGCAAAATAGTAAAGACAAGTCAAAAGGAATTTACTCAAATATATCCAAAAGCTGGCTGGGTAGAGCATGATGCAATGGAGATTTGGGGATCTCAAAGTGGAGTAGCTAGAGAAGTTTTGGAAACTGCTGGAATAAGACCAGAAGAAATAGCAGCCATTGGAATTACGAATCAAAGAGAAACAACAGTTGTATGGGATAAAAATACTGGAAAGCCAATATATAATGCTATAGTATGGCAGTGTAGAAGAACTGCGGGGATATGTGATGAATTAAAGGAACGAGGATTAGAAGGTTATATTAGAGAAAATACAGGACTTGTTGTGGATGCTTATTTCTCTGGAACCAAAGTTAAGTGGATACTTGACAATGTTGATGGTGCAAGGGAAAGAGCTAAAAATGGAGAATTATTATTTGGGAATATAGATACTTGGTTAATCTGGAATCTTACTAGGGGAAAGGTACATGTGACTGATTACTCAAATGCGTCTAGAACTATGTTATACAATATTAAGGAACTTAAATGGGATGAGAAAATCCTTAAAGAATTAGATATACCGACTGCAATGCTTCCAGAGGTTAGGCCTTCAAGTGAGTTATATGGATATACGGATTCAAAGACATTTGGTGGAGCAGAAATACCTATAGCAGGTATAGCAGGAGATCAACAGGCAGCATTATTCGGTCAAGCGTGTTATGAGCCAGGTATGGCAAAGAATACATATGGAACAGGCTGTTTTATGCTTATGAATACTGGAGAAGAAATGGTTCCATCAAACAATGGACTATTGACTACAATAGCTTGGGGAGTAGACGGCAAGGTTGAGTATGCCCTTGAGGGAAGTATATTTGTAGCTGGTGCATCTGTTCAATGGTTGCGTGATGAATTAAGATTGATTGACGATGCTAAGGACAGTGAATATTTTGCTAAACAAGTGGAAGATACCAACGGCGTATATGTTGTTCCTGCCTTTGTAGGCCTTGGGGCACCATATTGGGATATGTATGCTAGAGGAACTATAGTAGGACTTACTCGTGGTGCAAACAGAAATCACATTATTAGAGCTACATTGGAATCAATTGCTTATCAAACAAGGGATGTTCTTGAGGCAATGCAAGATGATTCAGGTATAAATCTTCAAGCCCTTAAGGTAGATGGTGGAGCTGTTGCTAATAATTTCTTAATGCAATTCCAATCGGATGTATTAGGTGTACCCGTTGATAGACCCGTTGTTGCAGAAACTACAGCACTTGGAGCAGCATATTTAGCAGGTTTAGCAGTTGGATTCTGGAATAGCAGGGAAGAAATCTCTAAAAAATGGGCTGTAAACAAACATTTTGAGCCAGAGATGTCCTGTGAGCTTAAAGAAATGAAATATTTAGGCTGGAAGAAGGCTGTAGAAAGATCATGCAAGTGGGAAGAAGCAGAAAAATGTGAAGCTTGTGAAGAAGCAGCTACTTCTGGAGAAGAATAATACAAATATAGAAATTCTACTTTACAAGTATGAATTGTAAGGTTATAAAATTAGTACTTTAAGGCGTGAGAATAAGAGAGCCGTATGAGTAAACTTGTAAATAGGTTTAGCTTATATGGTTCTTTTTTATTAAAGATATACGCTACCAGGAGGGGTCTTGTTATGTACGATGTAGCTATAATTGGTGCGGGTATAATAGGAACTTTTATAGCAAAAGAGTTATCTAGATATGATCTCAAGATTACTTTAATAGAAAAGGATACAGATGTGGCAAATGGAACAACCAAAGCAAATAGTGCTATTGTACACGCCGGATATGATGCTAAACGAGGCACACTTAAAGCAAAATTAAATGCCCTTGGAAATCCTATGTTTGATAAAGTTTGTGAGGAATTAGATGTGCCCTTCAAGAGGATTGGATCACTTGTCATCGCTACAAATGAAGAAGAAATGAGTAGTATAAAGGAGCTATATGAGAGAGGGATAGAAAATAGTATCCCCGATATGAAGATTTTAAATCGTAATGAAACAATAGAAAAGGAACCAAATCTTAATGAAAAAGTTATTGGAGCTTTATATGCTCCAACGGCTGGAATTGTTTGTCCTTGGGAATTAGCCGTTGCTTTGGCAGAAAATGCAGCAGATAATGGTACGGAAATTAGATTTGATAGGAAAGTAACAGATATTCAAAGGGTAAAAAACGGATACTGTTTATATATGGAACAAGAAGCCATAGAAGTAAAATACGTGATCAACTGTGGGGGATTGTATGCAGGAGAAATAAATGATATGGTTTCATCGAGAAGCTTCAAAATATATCCAAGAAGAGGTCAATATAACGTTTTAGATAAAAGCGTTGGAAATATTGTCAGTCATGTGATTTTTCAAGCACCAACCAAATTAGGAAAGGGTATACTTGTAACACCTACAGTACATGGGAATCTACTGGTTGGGCCGGATGCTGAAGAAATCGATGATAAAGAAAATACATCAACTACAAGTGAAAGAATTCAATTTATTCGTAAAGTTTCTGAGAAAACAACGGAAAAGGTACCTTTTAATACAACCATTACAAGCTTTGCTGGACTAAGGGCAAGACCGAGTACAGGGGATTTCATTATAGAGGAATCAAAGGAAGCCAAGGGATTTATAAATGTTGCAGGAATCGAATCACCGGGCTTATCTGCTTCACCGGCAATTGCTAAGTATGTTGTAGATATTTTAGAGGGAATAGCAGGAAAATTGAAGGAAAAGAAAGATTATATTGAGAAGAGAAGACCAGTTATTCGGTTTATGGAATTAAGGGATGAAGAGAAAGAACAGCTAATAAGAAAAGATCCACGCTATGGAAGAATTATATGTAGATGTGAAGGTATTACCGAGGGAGAAATTGTAGATGTCATTAATAGGAATGCAGGTGCAAGGACGGTAGATGGTGTAAAAAGAAGGGCTAGACCTGGTATGGGAAGATGTCAGGGAGGATTTTGTGGACCTAGAGTAATGGAAATTCTTGCAAGGGAACTAGAAATGGATATTAAGGAAATTGTAAAAGGCAATAAGGATTCTTATATACTAACAGAAGAAACAAAACAACCTAGCTTAGCTACGAATGAATAGGAGGAGATGTAAACATGAAGCAATCATATGATATAGTGGTAATTGGTGGAGGTCCTGCAGGTCTAGCTGCGGCAATTGAGGCAAAGAAAAATGGTGCGGATAATATATTAGTAATAGAGAGGGATAGGGAATTAGGAGGTATATTACAACAATGTATCCATAATGGATTCGGACTACACATTTTTAAAGAAGAACTAACGGGCCCCGAGTATGCAGAAAAATTCATTAAACAATTAAAAGATTCAGGAATAGAATATAAATTAGATACCATGGTACTTGATATAAGGGAAGATAAAGTAGTCAGTGCAGTTAACTCAAAAGATGGATTCATAATGATACAAGCAGGTGCAATAATATTGGCA
This sequence comes from Maledivibacter sp., assembly GCA_025210375.1. Lineage (NCBI taxonomy): Bacteria > Bacillati > Bacillota > Clostridia > Peptostreptococcales > Caminicellaceae > Maledivibacter > Maledivibacter sp. The sequence goes on from JAOASB010000052.1 coordinate 267,436, forward strand.
ATGGGATGTAGGGAAAGAACCAGGGGAGCAATAAACATTCCTGGCACAAGGCCCGCAGGAGTATTTACAGCTGGAACTGCCCAGAGGTTTGTAAATATGGAAGGATATATGGTAGGTAGAAAAGTAGTAATATTAGGTTCTGGGGATATTGGATTAATAATGGCTAGGAGAATGACCCTTGAAGGGGCTCAAGTATTAGCAGTAGCCGAGCTTATGCCTTTCTCGGGGGGACTCACTAGAAACATAGTACAGTGCCTTGAAGATTTTGATATTCCTTTGCTACTTAGCCACACGATCACTCAAATCGAAGGTAAGGATAGAGTAGAAGGGGTTGTTATTGCAAAGGTTGATGAAAATAGAAAACCAATTCCAGGAACTGAAAAACACTTTGAATGCGATACATTATTATTGTCCGTGGGATTGATTCCGGAAAACGAAATTTCAAAAAATGCAGGTGTAAAGCTTGATCCAGTTACTGGAGGACCTATTGTTAATGAAGCAATGGAGACGAGTATTGAAGGTGTATTTGCTTGTGGTAATGTTGTTCATGTCCATGATCTAGTAGATTTTGTTACAGAAGAAAGTAGAAGAGCTGGGAAAAATGCTGCAAAATATATTAATAATCAAATTAAGGGTAGAGACTTCATGGTCAAAACGAAACCACAAACTGGGATTGCGTATATTGTACCTCAAAGGGTTAGACCAAAAAATATTGATAATACATTAGATTTATTTATGAGAGTAGATAATGTATATACTGATATGAACATGGTAATTAGTATTGATGACAAAGAAATAAAAAGAATAAAAAAGAAACATTTGGCTCCTGGAGAAATGGAGACAGTAAAAATAAAAAAAGAAGATTTGCTTGCCTCAGATTATTCTGTTCTATCAGTTTCTTTGGAGAAGGAGGCTAATTAAATGCAAACAAAGGAAATGGTTTGTATAGTATGTCCTATAGGATGCCATATTAAGGTGTCGAAGGATGGAGACGATTATAATGTAGTTGGAAATAATTGTCCTAGAGGAAGGGAATATGGCATTAAAGAATTAACTAATCCCACAAGAGTTTTAACTACAACTGTAAAGGTAAAAGGCGGAATATTAAATAGATTGCCTGTTAAAACAAGGGAAGCTATATCAAAGGATAAGATATTTGAATGCATGGAAATAATAAATTTTACTGAAACAGAAGCACCGGTTTCAATTGGAGATGTTATTATTGAAGATATGTTAGGTACAGGGGTAGATGTTGTTGCATCAAGGAGTATGTAAAAATTTATAAAGTGCAGATATTACAGTTTAAATTACTATGGGGTTGCCTTTGGAGGCGGTCCTATTTTTTCTTAGTGCCATGGGATGTCCTTGTTATACCCATAAAAATAAAAAAGATTAAGCCTATAGGCTTAATCTTTTAAGGTTTTTTTATGTATGTATTACTCTGGTTGAGGAGCGTCTACTGGACATACGTTAGCACAAGCACCACAATCGATACAACCAGATGCATCAATTACATATTGATCATCTCCTGCACTGATAACGCCAACTGGACATTCTCCCTCACAAGCACCACAATTAATACAACTATCTTTAATTACATAAGCCATTGTAAAATCCTCCTTTAATAAATCTTAAAAACATTTCTTAAAGGAATTATACAGCATATAGGGTATAATAAACAACAGTATATATTAAAAAAACTAAAAAAAAGCTTAAATTATAATGATTATCATTGTATATTTATTGTAGAATAAACTCATTCCAAACAGGCTAAATATAGAGGGTTTGGAGATTGGGTATATGAAAAAAATAGACAAGAGAGGGTATAAAATAATCAAAAGGACAAGTGGGATGGTTAGTCCATTTTTTGGATGGGTCCTAATTTACATTAACAAATAAGCTGATTTATGAGATAATTAAAATGTATATTTTGTTTAATACAGTAGGAGGCAATCAATGAGAGTAGTTGCGCTAGTTGGAAAAAGTGGAACAGGAAAAAGCTATAAGGCATCAGCCCTTGCCCATGAAAAAAAAATCAATTACATAATAGATGATGGACTTTTCATCAAGGGAAATAAGATAATAGCTGGTAAATCGGCTAAAAGAGAAAGGACCAGAATATCGGCTGTTAAGACAGCCCTATTTATGGAAAAGAAACATAGACAAGCTATTATAGAGACCATATCCCAGTACAGGCCGGCTAGTATCTTGATACTTGGGACTTCAAAAAAGATGATAAAGCAAATAGCAGAAAATTTAGGAATTGTATCTGTCAATGAGATAGTATATATTGATGAAATCGCTACTGAAGAAGAGATAAAGATAGCTCAGCACTATAGGCTAAAGCAAGGGAAACATGTAATACCAGTACCAACCTTTGAGATTAAAAAGGATTTTTCAGGATATTTTATTGATAAGCTTAAAATATTTAGGAAAAAAAGAGATAATACCCTGCAAATAGCTGAAAAATCCGTTGTTAGACCTACATTTAGCTATATGGGTAAATTTACAATTTATGATAGGGCTATAGTTCAGATTATAAAGTACGTAACAAGTGACGTTGAAAGTATTTATAGAGTTAATAAAGTAAAGATAAATAACTATGCCCATGGAATAGCTATTGATATTGAATTATCACTAACCTATGGATTTATAATTCCCCAGGTTGTTTCTGAACTTCAAAAAAAGGTTAAAAGGGAAGTAGGACATATGACTTCATTAAATATAATTGCTATAAATGTTATGATAAAAAGTTTAGAGATAAGTAATAGAAAATCATAGGTTGAGGAAATTGCATAATCACCTTCTACAAAGGCTATGTAGTATATTATACTTTAAGGATATCTAAAGCCATGGTATAGGGATTTTAGTATAGACTTTAACTTATACTATGAAAACCCTATATAGATATTCCAGTTAAACAATTTCCTCAGCTATATAAATCTCGATGAATATTTTAAAAAAAATTAAAAAATAATCATGATTATAAAGCTGATAATTTATTTACAAAGTTTACCCCGTATGTTATAATGCCATTGTAAAAAGCAATAGGCATTTTTTATTTGTGAACAAGGAAAAGGTTTTCCAATCAAATTCCGGACTTTTCTGAATATTTTTTAAAGTTATAATTTTAACAAAATAATCATATTTTGAAGGGTGAAGTATATGGAAAAGTCATAAAAATAAGGAATTTGACAATAATAAAAGGACAAATTATGTTATTCATTTTGATAAAGTCTTTATAAAAGATTTTATTCAATTATAGTTATATTGAAAAAAAAGAGGAGGTTTCTTGCAATGACACAACAAACTATGAATGCTAGGAATTATATTAATGAAGTACTAGAAAAAGTTAAGAAAAGAAATGCTGGTGAACCAGAATTTTTACAGGCGGTTGAAGAAGTATTGATTTCTTTGGCTCCAGTTTTAGAGAATCATCCTGAGTATATAGAAGCTAATTTACTTGAAAGAATGGTTGAACCCGAAAGACAAATACTTTTTAGAGTGCCTTGGGTTGATGATAATGGCAAAGTTCAAGTTAATCGTGGTATGAGGATTCAATTCAATGGAGCTATTGGACCATACAAGGGCGGTTTAAGATTCCACCCATCAGTTTATGTTGGTATCATTAAGTTCCTAGGGTTTGAGCAAATATTTAAAAACTCATTAACTGGACTTCCAATAGGTGGAGGTAAGGGTGGTTCTGACTTTGATGCTAGGGGAAAATCTGATGCTGAGATCATGAGATTCTGCCAAAGCTTCATGACAGAACTATATAGACATATTGGACCAGATGTTGATGTTCCAGCTGGAGATATTGGTGTTGGTGGAAGAGAAATAGGCTATCTTTATGGACAATATAGAAGAATTAGAGGAGCATTTGAAAATGGTGTTCTTACAGGAAAAGGATTATCCTATGGTGGTAGCTTGATTAGACCAGAAGCTACTGGATTTGGAGTAACTTATTTCTGTCAAGAGATGTTAAAGCATGAAGGCGAAACCTTCCAAGATAAGACAGTAGCATTATCAGGCTTTGGTAACGTGGCTTGGGGAGCATGCCAAAAGGTTACTGAATTAGGAGGAAAAGTAGTTACACTTTCAGGCCCCGATGGATATATATATGATCCCGATGGAATAACTGGAGAAAAAATAGATTATTTAGTAGAGATGCTAAAGGAAAATAAAGGGGCTAGAGTTAAGGACTATGCCGATAAGTATGGAGTAGAGTTTTTCCCTGGAGAAAAGCCATGGGGAAGAAAAGTTGATATAATAATGCCATGTGCTACTCAAAATGATATTCATTTAGAGCATGCTAAACAAATAGTTGCCAATGGAATTAAATATGTGGTAGAAGGTGCTAATATGCCTACTACAAACGAAGCATTAGAGTATTTACAAGAAAATGGAGTTTTGGTTGGGCCAGCTAAGGCAGCAAATGCTGGTGGAGTTGCCACTTCAGCCCTAGAAATGTCTCAAAATAGCATGAGATTAGCTTGGACTCCAGAAGAAGTTGACTCTAAATTACATCAAATAATGATTAATATCCATGAAAATGCTATGAAAGCTGCGGATGAATATGGATTTGGATATAACCTAGTTGCAGGTGCTAATATAGCTGGTTTCTTAAAGGTTGCTGAAGCTATGCATGCACAAGGAAATTACTAAAAAACTTTTATTTTAAAAAGAATCTTGAAAACATGAAACTATTGAGTTATAATTTATTTAGATAATAACGAATTTTCAGATTAATAATTCGATAATTACTACTGCTTTATTTACCGTAGTGTTGCCTTACAGCATTGCTTAGTGAATAAAACCCAGTACAGTATGGATTTTCCTTAGAGAAATCCATAATTGTACTGGGTTTTTTATTTTATATAGATTTGCCAAAGTTAAACTTAATTTATACATCTCAAAATATCCGACGTTTCTGAAGAATTTTGATATATATAAATTAAGGTCTTGACTTGAATCTCTATAGCTTTAGGGTATTGTAAAAATTATTGGAAAATCCAAGTGGAGAGAATGGGGGATCAATATGAGTTTAAACAAAGCTCCTAAAAATCATGTTTTTTACAGAAACCAAAACTGGAAGTATCCAAGGATAGAAAAGGGAGAGGGGATATATTTAATCGATGAGAATGGAAACAGGTATATCGATGGATGTTCTGGTTCAGCTGTTGCTAATATTGGTCATGGTAACAAAGAAATTGCAGAGTTTACAAAGGAGCATATGAAAAGAATAGCCTTTACACATCTTTCAAGATGGACAGTGGATTCAATAGAAAAATGTGCTGAGAAAGTTGCCCAGTGGGCTCCCGGTGATTTGAACCATGTTTATTTTGTATCCGGTGGATCGGAATCAACTGAGACAGCTATTAAAATGGCCAGACAATATTTTGTAGAAAGGGACGGAAATAGTACTACAAAGTGGAAGGTTATTTCTAAATGGAATTCATTCCATGGAAATACAATTGGGTCACTTTCAATGACGGGTATAACGGGTAGAAGAAAAATATATGATCCCATGCTTATAAACTTCCCTAAGGTACCCCAATTTTACCACTATAGAAATCCATGGGACTGTAAAACCTTAGAAGAAACTAGTATAAAAGCGGCCGAGGCCTTGGAAGCAGAAATCTTAAGGCAAGGTGCAGATAATATAGCAGCGTTTATAACAGAGCCTGTAGTAGGATCGGCAGCACCTGGAGTACATCCAGATAAAATCTACTTCAAAATAGTTAGGGAAATCTGTGATAAATATGATGTTTTATTGATAGTAGATGAAGTCATGGCTGGATTTGGTAGAACAGGTAGGAAGTTTGCTGTAGAGCATTTTGGTATAGTGCCTGATATCGTGACCTGTGCCAAGGGTATGAGCTGTGGGTATACTCCAATAGGAGCAGCTATTGTCACCGATGGGATATTTAATACTATAATGGTGGAAGGATCAGGACACTTCATCCATGGACACACATATGCTGGTAATCCCCTATCATGTGGTATAGCAAATAAGGTAATAGATATAATGGAAAGGGAAGGATATGTAGAAAATGCGGCGGAGCAAGGAACATATTTAATGGAAAAACTTCAAAACCTATATGAATATCCAATAGTAGGAGATATTAGAGGAAAAGGCTTGATGATAGGGATTGAATTTGTAAAGGACAAGGGAACTAAGGAGCCCTTTGAAGCAAGTATTCAAGTGAAAAATAAGATAATGAATAACTGCCTAGCAGGGGGCTTAGTTGTATATCCAGGTGGTGGTTCTGTTGATGGCATAAAAGGAGACCATATCCTCATAGCTCCACCGGTTAATATAACAAAGAAAGAAGTGAATTTACTATTTGATGCACTGAAAGCTGGAATAAGTAAAACCTGTGAAGAAGTATTATAAACCTAGAAGAATGATTTAAAACTCTAAACTTGACCCCTTGAACTTGTCACCTAAAACTACAAAAGGAACTTAAGTCGTTTTTAATATAGAAAGGAGTTAAAATTATGGAAAAACTGATAATTACCATAGCACCCACTGGCAATGTTCCCACTAAAGAATTAAACCCATATTCCCCCTTAACAATAGATGAAATAGTTATGGATATAAAGAAATGCCATGAATTAGGTGCTTCCATAGCCCATATTCATGTTAGAGATGAAAATCAAAGGCCTACCAGTGATAGGAGTTTATTCAAAAAAGTTGTTGATAGGTTGGATGAAGAGGATATATCAATAATAAAACAGCTTTCAACGGGGGCTCGTGGAGGTGCCAATACAGTAGAATGGCGTGGACAGATGCTAGATTTGAATGTTCATATGGCAAGCTTAGCAACGGGATCATCTAATTTTGCTAGTAGTGTCAATGCCAATTCTCCAGAGCTTATTAAAGCTTTAGCTACAAAAATGTATGATAATAATATTAAGCCTGAAATAGAAGCCTTTGACATGGCTATGATTCATAATGCAGTTAGACTCCTTAAAAAGGGTATATTAAAGGCTCCTTTACATTTCAATCTCGTCATGAATGTACCGGGATCAATACCAGGAACACCAAGGAATCTAATGTTTATGGTAGAAAGTCTACCGCCGGGTTCTACATGGACTGTATGTGGAATTGGATACTCCCAAGTTCCTATTATTACAATGGCTATGTTATTAGGTGGACACGTGAGAACTGGCATAGAAGATGTTCTAAAAATGCAGGATGGAAGCCATGCCACTAATGAGCTGCTTGTGAAAAGAGTCGTTAGAATAGCTAAAGAGATGGGAAGGGAAATAGCCACGGTGGATGAAGCTAAGAAGATACTTGGGTTAGTTTAATTAGATATTATAACCATTGCAAATAACCTAGCTTATTTGTATAATAAAATATATAATAGAATATTTTAAAATCTAGGTGCCTTAAATTTATGTACTTTAAATAGTACATGGGTTGAGGAGAATAGGGAATGAAGTGAAAAGCTTCAGCGGACCCACCACTGTGATGGTGAACCTTTAAACGATATGCCACTGTTGTATTCTTGTAAAAAGTATTATACGGGAAGGTGTTTAAAGGTGTTGACCCAGAGCCAGGAGACCTGCCTAATATTTTAAGACTAATGGATGACGGTAAAATCCATAGCTTGTTTGATATGCAAATGAGCTATGGATTTTTTTATTTATTTGGAATAGGAGGATTAGACAATGAGACTGTTAAATCAAACTTTAGAAAGTATCAAGGAGCTTGATAGGAATGCCATGAATAAAGTTAGAGCTAGAGTTGATAATTTAATTAAACCTAAGGGAAGCCTTGGAAGATTGGAATGTATAGTAGAAAGATTAGCTGGAATAACTGGGGATATTTTTCCAAGGGTCGATAATCGTGGGGTTATAGTTATGGCTGGAGATCATGGGGTCTATGATGAAGGCGTGGCACCAGACCCACAAATACTTACGGCAATACAAGCATGTAATTTTCCAAGGGGAATAACCGGGGTCTGTGCATTGGCAAAACAAGCTAAGGCCGATGTGATTGCAGTGGATATAGGAATAGCAGTTGATTTAGACGAACCAAGGGTTATAAATAGAAAAATCAAGTATGGGACAGATAATATGGCAAAGGGGCCTGCTATGTCGAGGGAAGAGGCAGTAAAAGCTTTAGAAGTAGGTATTGAAATAGCTACTGAGGAAATAAATAAGGGTAAAAATCTTCTTACAACAGGGGAAATGGGTATTGGTAATACTACCCCAAGTGCTGCTATCGTTTCGGTCTTGGGAGCATATGATCCTATTGAAATAGCCGGAAGGGGTGCTGGATTATCTGAGGATAGGGTAATTCACAAGGCTAAAGTTATTAAAAGAGCCATTGAGGTCAATAAACCCGATAGGACAGATGGTATAGATGTATTGTCAAAGGTAGGTGGTCTTGAAATTGGAGGGATGGCAGGGGTCATGATGGGAGCAGCAGCTAATGGAGTACCCGTGGTGGTGGACGGTTTTATATCAACTGCAGCAGCCCTTATAGCATGTACCATAGAGCCGAGGGTAAAGAATTATCTATTTGCTTCCCACTCATCAATGGAAAAGGGCGCAGCTAAGGCCTCAGAGCTTTTAGGATTAAAACCTATGTTAAATATGGAAATGAGGCTTGGAGAAGGTACGGGTGGAGTTTTGACATTTAATATAATAGAGGCGGCTACCTTCATGAATAACGAGATGGCTACCTTTGAAGAATTAGGTATAATGAGGGATTAATGGATTAGGTTATTACTTTGCTTTTTCTTCTAAAGTATAGTATATCTCCCTAACGCCTTTCCACCAGTTTTTATCCGCTGCATACTTCTTGTTTATCCACTTAAATGGATCTTCATTCTCTGGTCTGTTTTTTAATTTATTTATAACAGTTCTAGAGGCTATTTTTGAAGAATCGGTTAAATTGGTATTGTACTTTTCCCAGCTTTCAAATACATTATAGGGGTTGTTAATAATTTTTTCCGCCGCATCGTTGTCCTTAGGAACAAAGGATTGCTCATGACCAGCTATTGAAAATAATAAAATAGGATTTAAGTTGAATTCTTTAGCACATTCAATTATAGTTGAAAAATATGGCTCCTTTGATAAAAGAGAGTCCTTTTCAATCAAATAATTTTTTAAGCCTTCCTTATTAATTCGTTTATATTTTAAATAATCTGGTAAATGACTTGTCATCATCTGGAGTTCTTCGCTAATAATAATATCCTCATCATTTTTTCCAAAATCTAATTCTGAATCATTGTAATCAGCACTGACAACGATATTAAAAAAACCTCCCCTTTTTTCTATATAGATTTTAATAACCCGTGTAATGGGTATGATTAAAAGACACAAAGCAAGGGAATATATAAGAATATATTTCTTTATATTATCCTTTGGCATGTTAGCTTTTATATTTTCAATAATCTTATCTTTAAATTCTGTAATATATTTTATGATAGAGTCTTGCTGTGTATTTATTTGGGCTTCTATATCTGCATCATCCCCGTCGGCTTCATCGGGTGATGGATTAACAGTACCTAGGGTAGCTTCTTCATCAATAAAATCTTCAGTGGGGGGGATACTATCAGGGATTTCATTTTCAGTAGGTTTATATACGGTTTCATCATCATCTTCTTCTAATATTTTACTTAAAGAAATATCGTCTTTAATATCTTTTTCAGCTTCGATGTTTATTTCTTCAATTGTATGTTTTATAATATTTAAGGGTATTTCTGTATCTATTTGCTTATTGACCCATTTATTAACTTGATAAATAAACTCTAAGGATACATCCTGGGATGCCGCACATGCTTTGAGGACATCATATTGGTATATAGAATCTTTACTATTTAAGAAGGTATTTCTAATGAGATTAGTTTTAATATTAATTTTATAATCCTTAGTAAAGCCCTTTAAACTTTTATCTAAGCTATTGTGAATAGACCTAGCTAAAATATGGGCCTTGGCATAGTTATCAAGATATGGGTTTTCCTCATTGATAGTCTTTCTTAGGAGGAGAATATCTTCCCTGGATAATATCATACTATCTTTAAGTTTATCCACAAAAAAATCCATAAAATGTCCCCCTTTTGTTAATAGAGCGAATTGCATAATTACTTTCTATAAAAACCATCTACTATATGTAGTTTAAAAATCTTCAAAGCTATACCATCAAATATGCTTATATCTTAAGCAATTAAATCAAGGATGATATTCGCATATGCAATTGTGCCAAGTAAGAGTTATGCAAATTCCTCAATAAATAATTCTACAAATAGATTTAAAATCCTTTAAAAATATATTCTAAATAATATATAGGAGTGTTCGATTATATGAAAATTTATGAAATGGAAAATAAAGTAGTTTTAGAAAATGTAGAGAGTTTTGAATTACCCCATATATTTGAATGTGGGCAATGCTTTAGATGGAATAAAGAAGAGGATGGGAGCTACACAGGAGTAGCCCTTGGAAGGGTAATAAATCTAAAAAAGGAAGGCAAAAACGTATACATAGATAATACCAATTATGATGAATTTATGGATATATGGAATGATTATTTTGATCTAACAAGAGATTATAAAGCTATAAAAAAGGAATTAGCTGATTTAGATGAAACTATGGCTACTTCAGTAAAGTTTGGCCATGGTATTAGGATACTAAAGCAGGATGAATGGGAGACCTTGATATCCTTTATAGTATCAGCTAATAATAGGATACCCATGATAAAAAAGGCAATAGATGCATTGAGCAAAAATTATGGACAATATATTGGAGAATACCGTGGGGAAAAATATTACAGTTTTCCAAGACCCGAGGCTTTGTATAACCTTGAGATATCAGATATTCAATTTAGTGGAATAGGTTTTAGAGGCAAATATATATTAAGTGCCGCTAAACTCGTGGTGGATCATGGAATAGATATCTATAATCTCAGGAATTTATCCACTGTAGAAGCTAGGGAAAAGCTTATGTTGTTTCCAGGAATAGGGCCAAAGGTTTCCGACTGTATCATGTTTTTTTCAATGGATAAAGCCGATGCATTTCCTATAGACATATGGGTAAAAAGAGTTATGGAATATTTTTATGTTGAAGAGGGGACCAGCCTTAAAAAAATTCAAAGCTTTGCTAGGGACAAGTTTGGAGATATAGCAGGTTTTGCCCAACAGTATTTATTTTACTATGCCAGGGAATTAAAAATAGGAAGGGGAAAGAAATAATTTAGGCTAAGGGGTTGTCCTTTAAAACAGCCCCTTTTAAACTATAATTTATAAACCGATGGCCTTTATTATCCTAAAAACCCTTTCCGTTGTATCGGAAATTAATGAATAAGCATTTTCCATGGAATACTCTAAGGAAGTTGGAGCTTTAGAGATAGAAAACAGGGAAGTTATACCTTGATTATAGAGCTTATCAATATCATTCCCTAATGCTCCTGCTAATGCTATAACGGGAATATCATATTTTTTAGCGAGTTTAGAGACTCCAATGGGGGTTTTACCAAATGCCGTTTGACTATCAAGCTTCCCTTCACCGGTTATGATTAAATCTGCATTTTTCATATGTTCTTCTAGCTTAGTTTCATTTATAACAATATCGATGCCCCTTATAAGTCTGGCATTCAAAAACGATATTAATCCAAAACCCAGTCCTCCAGCAGCACCTGCACCAGGCACATTACTACAATTTTTATTTAGATATTTATTGACTACATGGGAAAACTTCATTAAGCCTTCTTCCAATGTTTCCACCATTTCTCCCCTTGCACCTTTTTGGGGGCCATAGATCCTTGCAGCACCATTTTCACCGGTAAGGGGGTTAGTGACATCACATGCTACTAAAAACTCACACTCCTTAAGTCGGGAGTCCATTGAAGAAAGATTTATACTGTCAAGGTTGTTTAAGTTTCCCCCACCGAAGCCTATTTCTTCATTATTAGAGTCTAACAGCTTTATTCCTAAAGCTTGAAGCATACCAGCTCCGCCGTCCACTGTAGCACTGCCACCTATTCCTATGATGAACTTTTGAATCCCAAGGTCTAGTCCATGCTTTATCAATTGCCCCGTACCATAGGTAGTAGTTATTAAAGGATTTCTTTTATGAATGGGTACTAGTGGCAAACCAGAGGCACTGGCCATCTCAATAACTGCGGTTCTATCTTCTAGTAATCCCATGGGAGCTTCTATTTCATTAGCTAATGGGTCTAATACTCTTTTATAAATAATTTTTCCATCCCTGCAATCGACTAAGGACTGTAGAGTTCCCTCTCCACCGTCAGCCATTGGAAGCTTTACTATATGTATATTTTCATAAACCTGCATAATGCCTTCCTCAACGGCATCACAAACCTCCTTAGCAGTTAAACTCCCCTTGAAGGAATCCGGAGCAATAACAACTTTATACATAAGATCACCTTTTTCTAGTATTTTAGAAAGCTGCATACTTAAAATTCTTTGAATGTATTATGCAATTTCCTCATCTGTTACTATAATTATAATACAAAAACAAAAAGAATAGCTTGAAAACTTAGAACCTGGAGATTAGAACTGATAAATCGACAACATTCGAGTTATTATTGTTGACATATTTGGGTAGGAGTGTTAAAATTAGCTTGGTACTAAAGAAACCTAAAAAGTTTTCATGGTAAATAAGGAGGTTCAATAATATATGAGAGAAAGGATAATGTCGGTAGCTATAGAGGAAATGAATGAAAAGGGCCGCAGATTTACTATGGATGATTTAGCTAAACGACTAGGAGTAAGCAAAAGAACTTTATATGAAAATTTTAGATCAAAGGAACAACTAATTAGTACTGTTATGGATTTGTTTTTAGATAATGTAATGGAAAAGGATAGACAGATTATTAATAATGAAACCCTTAGTACAATAGAAAAATTAAGGGAATTAACACTTGTTATTGAAAATGAGCTGAAATATATTAATGAAAAAACTATCTATCAATCGGAAAAGTATTATCCAAAGCAGTGGAAAAAGATCGATGCATGGCTTAAGAAAAGGGCAATGATTCAAAAAGAAATTATTTATGAAGGAATAAAAAAAGGAGAACTTAGAAATATAAATCCAGATATTTTGATTAAGGTGTTAAACGAAGCAAAAAACTGGATAATCGATAAAAAATTCCTAAGGGAAAACAATTTAACTATAAGTGAAGCAGTAGGTTCACTTGTAGACATAGTTCTTTTTGGAGCTGCAAAAAAATAATAAAAATATATTAATATATAGCTATAGAGAGTTTAGGGTAAATCTTAATTTATACATAGCAAAACATCCGATGTTTCTGGGGACTTTCTGATATGGATAAATTAAAGTTTTGACTGGAATCTCTATATATTAAAGCTATATAAAATATTACTATGAATAATCTAGGTGAACACTTTTAAGCACCATTTGGATGATAAATGCTCAAGTCAAAATCATGTCATTTTGGAAGTGGTGCTAAAATTAAATTGGTACTAGGAAAACTAGAAAAGTTTTACAAGTTTTGTAATAGGAGGATAAATAATGAAAAGAAAATTAAGTATTTTTATAGCTTTAGTAATATCCATTCAAATAGTGGTGTCAGGGTGTGCTGTGGATGGTGAGATGGCAAATATGCAAGAAAAAATTAAAAAGCCTGTTAAGGTATTTGAAGCAAACAAAAATAAATACTCAGATGAAATATCTATAAGTGGAAATATTAAACCCTCTAAGACCGTAAAGGTTGCCTTTAAGGTTCCCGGGGTAATAGATAAAATTGATTTTGAAGAGGGAAGTTCTATTAAAGAAGGCAGTTTATTGGCAAACCTGGATTCTTATCAGTATAGATTAAATATGATTGCAGCCCAGTCCAACTATGAATCCTTGCAGCTAAAGGTTAAAAGTGAGATACCATCTGCCATAAATCAAGCGAAATCTCAATTAGATTTAATGCAAAAAAGACATGACAGCATTAGTAAACTATACGAAAAGGGGTCAGTATCAGAGGATAAATTAGATGAGATCAAAACAGCCCTTATAACTATAGAAAATAAATATAATGAAGCAATTAATGCACAGCAAATATATGCTAAAAAACTGGAGCAAGCTAGGGCAATGAGTGAGCTTGCGGATTCTAATCTTGCCGATGCAAGTCTCTATAGTCCCATAGATGGAATAGTCGTAAAAAAACTATTTGAGGCAGGGGAGACTGTTGCAGCTGGATATCCAGTAGTAGTACTAGGAAAACTGGATAATGTAGAAGCAGAAATAGGTGTACCCGATGAACATATAAACAAGATAAAAAAGGGTCAGAAGACAAAGGTTTACGTATATGGTGTGGAAAAGGAATATGATGGCGTTATTACAGAAATTGGAGCCATGGCCGACACAAAAACTAGAACCTTCCCCGTTAAAATAACCATAGAGAATATGGATCTAGCTCTTAAGCCGGGTATGGTAGCTAAGGCCACAATTCCCTTTGAAAATATGGAGTCTATCCTTGTTCCTATAGATAGCGTAATAAATATGCCCGAGGGGCCTACTGTATTTGTGTATTCCCAAAAGGAGAATATTGTAAATAAGAGATTGGTCACAACGGGTTCAATTGTAAAGGATAAGGTTGAGATAATAGAGGGTTTGAGTGATGGTGAGAAAATAATTGTAAAGGGACAATTTAAGCTCAAAAATAATGACATTGTTAAGGTGGAGGGAGACAAATAATGGTAAAATGGAGCGTAAATCATAGAAGTGTTGTGATGATGATATGCTTTTTTGTTCTCCTAGGTGGGATTCTAATATATGGAGATATGGAAAGGCAGGAAAATCCTAATGTAGTTGCCCCAGAAGCAACGGTACAATGTATATATCCTGGAGCTAGTCCAGAGGATATTGAAAAGTTGATAATAAAGCCTATGGAGTCAAAAATCAAGGAAATATCCGAGATAAAGCGATTAAGAAGCTATTGTAAGGATAGTATAGGTGTTATAAGGATAACTCTAAAGGATTTAAGCGATAGAAAGGTAGAAAAGGTTTGGGATGAATTAAAGAATGATATAGATGAAGTAAAGAAGGATTTACCATCTCAGGCATGGGAACCAGTGGTAAACACTGATTTGACAGAGACCTTTGGTATGCTTGTGACATTATCAGGTGATAGACATAGCTATAAAAATTTAAAACAGTTGGCTGATGATTTAAAGGATAGGTTAGAAGCTGATCCAGGTGTTAAGGGTGTAGAGATAGATGGGCAAATAAATGAGGAAATACATATTAATCTGGATATGGTTAAGCTTCAACAGTATAAGATAGCCCCTACCTTTATCATACAAGCACTTAAAGCAAGAAATGTCAATATTCCAGGTGGAAATCTAGAGATAGGTAATATTAAGATACCCGTACAAACCACAGGAGAATATAAGAATATTGATGAAATAATGAATACGGTTATACAAATCTCTGAAAGCGGAAATCCAATATACTTAAAGGATGTTGCGGACATAGTAAAGACTGAAGAGAAAAAAGAAGAGTATATAATGGTGGGTAATGAAAAGGCATTAGTTATTGGAGTGAAATATGCTGAAGGAAGGAACATGGTCAAAGTCAGTAAAAGACTTGAAAAAGTGATAAAGGACTTTGAATCTGAGATTTATGAAGGCATGAAGCTTTCCATTCTTACTAACCAGGGTTCTTATGTTGAAGAGGCAATAGGTTTATTTGAAGATAATCTTATATCGGCTATAGTTCTAGTAATTATTGTGATTTTAATTGCCATGGGAGCAAGAAGCTCTATAGTGGTGTCTTCATCGATTCCTTTAGTTATTATGTCAGTACTTGTTTTTATGAAGCTTTTTTCAATGGAGCTTCATCAGGTTTCCATAGCATCTTTAATAATTTCATTAAGCCTATTGGTAGCCAATGGGATTGTTGCTAACGATAGTATATATCTTTATATGGAAAAGGGCTTCGATAGAGAAACGGCATGTATCAGAGGAGTAAATGAAGTTCAAGTTGCTATTTTAACTTCTACACTCACAAGTATCGCTTCTTTTTTACCCTTGGCTATGATGCAAGGGGTCGCAGGAAAGTTTGTTAGAAGCTTGCCGATACTTGTTTCTGTGGCACTATTTAGTTCCTATCTGTTTTCCCTTACTATGATTCCTGCAATGGGATATACGATTTTAAGGCTTAAAGGAGAAGGCAAAAAGAAAAATGTCGTATCTAAAAAACTAGAAGAAATCTTTAAGCTTGACAGCTTTGCGAAAAGGATGGTTGATATATATAAGAACATCTTAAGTGGAGCATTGAAGAAACCTAAGACTGTTATTCTGATAGCTTTAGCAGTATTTATTGGGAGCTTAGCAGTAGTACCTAGCTTAGGAGTTCAATTATTCCCATATGTTGAGAGGGATCAGTATATAATTGATGTGGCGGTTCAAGATGGAAGTACGGCATCGGAAACTGGAGAAATAGTTAAGGAAATAGGGGATATGCTTTTAGAAGATGAGTCCGTAGAACTTTTCATGTCTAAGGTTGGCGATGGGCCATTAAAGTATTATGTAACCTTTATACCTATAACTAAAGCTAGTAACAAAGCACAATTTATTGTAAATGGTAAGAAACAGGATATAAAACGCATACAAAAAAAATTAGATGAAGATGTTACGGGAGCAAGAATCAATATAAAGAGACTTGAAAATGCATATCCCGTTGATTTCCCAATAGAGGTAAGGGTATCAGGAGATGATATCACAGAGCTTAAGAGAATTGCAAGTGAAATGAAGGAAATAATAGAAGAAATTCCAAGCGTAAAAAATGTTCAAGATAACTATGGCTTTGATTCATATAAACTGAGGATTAATGTCAACGAAGTAAAGGCCAATCTTGTTGGACTTACAAACTATGATATAGCTACTACCGTAAGAATGGCTATAAATGGACTGGAAATCACTAAATTGAAGCAAAAAAATATTGATGATGATGATATGCCAGTTTTGATGAAGATTCCCGATGCAAATAAACATAATAAAGAGGTTCTGGATAATATATTCTTTACATCGAGATTTACAGGAGAGAATATACCTATAAATCAGATTGCAACAATAGAAAATGAATTCACAGGAAATACCATTATGAGAAGAGACACCAAACGTAATATTGCAGTAGGAATGTTTATTAGGGAAGGACATAATACAGCACAGGCCCATAAAGAGGTAGAAAAGGCTTTGGGTGAGTATGAGCTGCCTAAGGGCTATACCCTAGTAGTGGGAGGAGAAAGTGAAGAAAGAAGTGAAGCTTTTTCATCAATGATTATTCCATCCATAATTGCAGTGGCTATTATCTATTTGATTCTCGTTGTACAATTTGGGGATCTAAGGGAACCACTTATTATAATGGGAACCATACCCCTTTCCTTTATAGGTGTTATTTGGGGATTAAAGCTTACAGGATACCCTGTAGGATTTATGGCTCTTCTGGGGGCTATTAGCTTAATGGGGGTTGTTGTAAACAACGGAATAGTTCTCCTTGATTACATTAAACTACTTAGAAATGAAAGTGAAAGCTTAAAAGCCGCAATAATAGAAGCTTGTGCCACTAGAATAAGACCGATAATGATCGGTATGGTAACAACTGTAATTTCATTGATCCCATTAGGGCTTACGGGGGGAAGTCTATGGGCGCCTATGGCTTACTCCATAATATTTGGAATGATAATCTCTTCTATACTTACTTTGATTATAATTCCAGTTGCATTCCTTATAGTTGAAGGAGAAAAGTCACTGATTAGAAGGTTAGTGTCCAATATGCGTAAAGTATAATAAATAGGTTATTAAAGGAATTTTTATGAAAAGATTTAAATAAAAAAAATTAGATTAAAAGCATTAGTACTTGTACTAGTGCTTTTGTCATGAAGACCTGAAAAATGTTGAAAAATAATGTTTTAAACGAAAAAATATGAAGAAAAAAGGAATGTTATTGATGCTTTATATTAATATAAATCTGAAAAAATAGAACTAAAGAGTGAAACAAAGAAAAACTAAGATAATGCAAATAATAATCTCCTAATTGGTAATAATCATTTAAAATTAATAGATATGGTAAAAAATAGCTTCAAATGAGATTTGCCATATAATTACTAATAATGTAAATTAGTATTGTGATTAGCACTCGTTGAAGGTGAGTGCTAATAATTAGGTTAGAAATTACATTTAAATAAACAAAAAAATGAGGAGGTTTTATAATGAACATCAAACCATTAGGTGACAGAGTTGTTATCAAGAAGCTAGAAGCTGAAGAAAAGACTAAAAGTGGTATAGTTTTACCAAGCCAAGCAAAGGAACAGCCTCAAATCGCTGAAATAGTAGCAGTAGGACCAGGTGGAATGGTTGATGGTAAAGAGGTTAAGATGGAAGTTAAGGTTGGTGACAAAGTTATCTTCTCAAAGTATGCGGGAACTGAGATTAAATATGACGGAGAAGAATATACTGTCGTAAAGCAAAATGATTTATTAGCTGTAGTAGAGTAATAAAAGAACAGGTATAAACTACATAAGGAGGTTAATACAATGGCAAAGGAAATTAAATTCTGTGAAGATGCTCGTCGTAAATTAGAAGAAGGTGTTAATAAATTAGCTGATACAGTTAAGGTTACATTAGGACCTAAGGGTAGAAATGTTATTTTAGATAAGAAATTTGGTTCACCAACTATCACTAATGATGGTGTAACTATAGCTCGTGAAATAGAATTAAAAGATGTATATGAAAACATGGGGGCTCAATTAGTTAAAGAGGTAGCTACTAAAACTAATGATGTTGCTGGTGACGGTACAACTACAGCTACATTACTTGCTCAAGCTATAATCAGAGAGGGATTAAAAAATGTAGCAGCCGGTGCGAACCCAATGATTATCAAAAAAGGTATCGAAAAAGCTGTTGAAGCAGCAGTTGAAGAAATCAAGAATAATTCAAAGCAAATAGAAGGAAAAGAAGCTATTGCTAACGTTGCTTCTATATCAGCTGCTGATGAAAAAATCGGTTCTCTTATAGCTGAAGCTATGGAAAAAGTAGGAAAAGATGGAGTTATTACTGTTGAAGAATCAAGAACTATGGGAACTACTCTAGAAGTAGTTGAGGGTATGCAGTTTGATAGAGGATACGTATCTCCTTACATGGTAACTGATACTGACAAGATGGAAGCAGTATTAGAGAGTCCATATATATTAATTACTGATAAAAAGATTACAAATATCCAAGAGATTCTTCCAATCCTTGAGCAAATAGTTCAGCAAGGAAAGAAACTTCTAATTATTGCTGAAGACATTGAAGGAGAAGCACTTGCTACACTTGTTGTTAATAAGCTTAGAGGAACCTTTGAGTGTGTTGCCGTTAAAGCTCCTGGCTTTGGTGATAGAAGAAAGGCAATGCTTGAAGATATAGCTATAGTAACTGGTGGTCAAGTGATTTCAGAAGAATTAGGTTTAGACCTTAAAACAGTTGAAATAGATATGCTTGGTACTGCAAAATCTGTTAAGATAGATAAAGAAAATACAACTATCATCGATGGCGCTGGAGAAACTTCAGGAATCGAAGATAGAATTAGACAAATAAGAAGTCAAATAGAAGAAACTTCTTCGGATTTCGATAGAGAAAAACTACAGGAAAGACTTGCTAAGCTTTCAGGTGGAGTTGCAGTTATAGAGGTAGGGGCTGCTACTGAAACTGAAATGAAGGAAAGAAAATTAAGAATTGAAGATGCTTTAAATGCAACTAGAGCAGCTGTTGAAGAAGGTATAGTTTCTGGTGGTGGTACTGTACTTATAAATGCTATCCCAGCTGTAGAAAAAGTAATAGAGAGCTTAGAAGGAGATGCAAAAACTGGTGCATTAATAATCAGAAGAGCCCTTGAAGAACCAGTAAGACAAATAGCAATCAATGCAGGTCTTGAAGGTTCTGTAGTAGTTGAAAAGGTTAGAAATGCAGATGCTGGTATTGGTTTTGATGCATTAAATGAAAAATATGTTGCTATGCTTGAAGCTGGTATCGTTGATCCAACTAAGGTAACTCGTTCAGCTCTTCAAAATGCTGCATCAATTTCAGCTTTATTCTTAACAACTGAAGCTGCAGTAGCTGATCTTCCAGAAGAAAAGAATGATATGCCACCGATGGGAATGGGCGGCGGAATGCCTCCAATGATGTAATAAATAGTCGATAGTTTTTAGATAATAATATATAATAAAAAGGAGTGGGATTTTCCCACTCCTTTTTAATTACATTAAATCTGTATATAATGGGAGTAGTAGGTAAGTCAAGGAGGCTATCTTATGTTTGTGGATATGGACTATATTAATCAATTTACAGATATGATGTCAGAAGGCTTTATCTTTATTGATAATAGAGGAATAATTCAAATATATAATAAAAAGGCAAAGGAAGTATTCGGAGTTATATATAACCAAGGTAAGGGTCATGAAGCAGGTAGAATCTTAAAGGGAGATATAGTAATAATAGCCGACAATAATCTAGGAAGAGACGATGGTGGACTTACTCCAGGGCATCTAAGTGTGCTAGGGATTGAAGATAATAATATGGATGTGGGTGATTCTATAATAGCCCTAGGTACATATAAGGATGATAAGGCTTCTCCTATATATAAATACATAAAAGATAAAAGTGAAGAATTTATGAGTTTGGATAGGGAGTTTTCAGATAAGAATATTCGGGTAAGTATAGATTTCATAGGAAGATCTATAAATATATCTATAGATGAAGAAACCTTTGAAATAGAATATATTAATGCAATAGGGCATATGGTGGTACTAGATGGACAAACGGGCGAAGTTAAGTTCTATCAAGCAAATGGATATACAATAAGGCGTGAAAGTATTCTAGATTTAATTATTGGCAAGGAATATATGGCAAAGGGGAAAAACCTGGAAGTAAAGGTTATCGGAAGAGATATTTTTGAGATACATGGTCATGTAGGGGCCATTAAAGAGTTCTATGAAACGGCTAAAGGAAAAAACTTTACCTTTAAGGATAAATTTATGGAGATAAATGGAAGACCAACCCTATGTTCACTTGCACCTGTAGATAGAAATGGTAAAAGAGCAGGGGCGGTTTTAAAGGTTAAGGATATATCTGGACTAAAGGAATTGATTAAGGAAAGAAATGAAGCACTTTTGAAATTAGAAGAAGTTGAGAAACAGATAAAGCAAGGGGAAAGAAATATTGATTTGTTTCCAAATATTGTTGGAGAAAGTGATGAAATAAAGGAGGTTAAAAATCTTCTTTATAAAGCATCAAAATCTAATTCCACAGTTCTATTATTGGGTGAGAGTGGTACTGGAAAGGGATTAATGGCAAAATCAATACATGAGGCAAGCAAGGTTAAGGACGAACCCTTTATTCAAGTAAATTGTGGCTCCATACCACAGAATCTAATTGAAAGTGAGCTTTTTGGATATGAAGAAGGAGCATTTACCGGTGCAAAGACCAAGGGGAAAATAGGATTCTTTGAAATGGCAAAGGGGGGAACCATATTTCTAGACGAGATATCTGAGATACCTCCTTCTATGCAGGTAAAGCTTTTACAGGTCTTGCAAAGCAAATCCTTTTTCAGGGTAGGTGGGACTAAGGAGATCAAAGTAAATGTAAGGATCATGGCAGCTACAAATAAAAATCTAGAAGCAGAGGTCTTAAATGGTAGATTTAGGGAAGATTTATTCTATAGAATAAATGTATTTCCTATCTGGATACCACCTCTAAGGGAGAGAAAGCAAGATATACATGGGATTGTATATTCCAAATTGCCTCAAATATGCAGGCTAGCTGGATATGATGAGAAGCATATATCGGGGGAGGCCTTAAAGAAGCTAAAACAATATAATTGGCCAGGTAATATTAGACAACTTGAAAATATTCTTGAAAGGGCAGTAATCCTATGTGAAGGGAATACTATACTTTCTAAGTATTTGAAAATAGAACCTAGTTATGGGGAAAACAGTGAAAATAAAGAAAATACCATGACTCTAAAACAGGCAGTAATTAATGCGGAAAAAATGATTATTATGGATACCCTTAGAATTTGTGAGGGGGATAAAAAGAAAGCAATGAATATGCTTAGGATTGGGAAAACAAGTTTTTATGATAAGCTAAAGAAATATGACATTGATATGTAGCTGTAGTAGTATAAAAATCATTCCTGGAATACGGAATTTAGTTCTAAAAAACGGATAGAAAATTTCCTTGAAAATACAATGTACAAGTTTTTCTTAAATCAATTAATCCGATAATCCGGAAAAAATAGAATATAGTATACATGAATTGCTCATTTTATAGTATGTTCATATTGGCACAATAATTGCTTGATTAATATTACAATTAAATGGATATTATGAGAAATGGGTGATTATTGTGAAGAGAAGTACTAATGGAAATGGAAACTATGTGTTTGGGGGCTTGGATACAGTAATGCTGGCCAAGGAATACGGTACACCTTTATATGTCGTATCCGAGGATATTATTAAGGAAAAATGTGAAGAAATAAGAGATAATTTCTTTTTAAAATATGAGAATGTTAAAGCAGCCTATGCTAGTAAAGCCTTTTTAAATCATGCTATGTGCAAGATTATAGAAAGGGAAGGACTGTGTTTAGACGTGGTTTCCGGTGGGGAACTATATACTGCCATAACAGCAGGCTTTCCCATGGGGAAAATATTTTTCCATGGTAACAATAAAAGTAGGGCCGAATTGGAGCTTGCGATATCAAATGACGTGGGAAGAATAGTTGTAGATAATCTATATGAGCTTGAATTAATAAATGATATAGGAAATAGAATGAACAAGAAACCAGGGGTATTATATAGAATAACTCCAGGGGTAGAAAGTGATACCCATAAATACGTTATAACAGGTCAGAAGGATTCAAAGTTTGGAATTCCCCTTGTGGATAATATAATATTTGAAGCAATTAAGCTTGGAATGGAGTATGAGAACGTTGAACTTCTAGGTTTTCATTTTCATGTGGGCTCCCAGATATTTGACAACAGTTCCCATATAATGGCGACCAAAAAAGCTATGGATTTGATAAAACAAGCTAAGGATAAATTGGGTTTTATTACAAAGGAATTAAATACCGGTGGGGGATATGGAATATATTATGCTGAGGGAGACAGTCCAAAGCCCATATGCTATTTTACCTGTGCCATAATTGAGACGGTATCTGAAAAGTGTGAAGAATTCAATTTGGATATGCCTACTATTATAATTGAGCCTGGTAGATGGATTATAGGAGAAGCAGGGATTACCCTATATACCATAGGTTCTATAAAGGAAATACCTGGGATTAGAACCTATGCCGCAATTGATGGTGGAATGCCCGATAATCCAAGACCTGCCCTTTATGGTTCAAAATATGAAGCCGTTGTCGCTAATAAAGCAAATGAAGAAGTGAAAGAAACAGTAACAATATCCGGGAAATGCTGTGAATCCGGGGATATACTTATATGGGATCTAAAGGTTCCAAAGATTCAATCGGGGGATGTTTTAGCGGTTCTTAGTACAGGAGCATATAATTATTCAATGGCGAATAATTATAATAAGGTTACAAGACCTGCCGTAGTCCTTGTAAATGAAGGATACGCTGAGGTAATTGTTGAAAGAGAGACCTATGAAGATTTGATATCAAGATATCATATTCCTGAATATCTAAAATAAGGTATATTCAAGAAATAAACTACTCATCTTACTTATTTATCTTTTTCATAGTTCTAATAAAAAAGGGTGTTTCAAAGGATAAACCATTGAGACACCCTTGTTATATACTATTATCCTTGAGTTAACTGGGACTTAAGCTGTTGCTTATCCTGTTGAGTAGCAGGCTGAGATGTAGGATAATATCCTTTTTGAGTAGCTATTTGAGCCAATTGATTTTGAAATTGCTCAGCTTCAGCCCTAAGCTGAGTTAACGCATTTCTAAGACTTTGATTACTACATCCACCTATTGAGTTAGTATAGTCTGACATACTAGCCTTTGTCATAGATAGAACATCGCATACCATTTCTTTTTCCTGCATAGCCATAGCATATACCTCCTAATTCATTATAATTTATTGGTCAATTGCTGAACAGTAGTTTGAGCTGATTGAGCCGCTTGTGTAAACATTTGCTTTATTTGACTGTCTTGGCATTTTGAAGCATAATCATTTAATTTAGCAACCATTGTTTTATGACCATCAATGATGTGCCTTAAATTTTGCAATTCCTGTTGACTAACGTTACTTAGGTCCACTTGATTTAATTGAGCCAATACAAACTCTCCTTCCTTTAAGAAACGATATTTTGGTTTACCCAAGTTTATTTTGTGATATTTGAAGAAGATATATTCTATGCATTAAATAATTATAAAGTAAAATTATGCTAAATAGTCAAATCACATAATTACTTTTTACAAAACCCATCTAATTAAATCAAAAAAGTGCAGTATGCACTTTTTCAGATTGTTGACAAAGTCAACAAGATGTCGGGTTGCCTAACAATTCGAAGTTCGAGGCGTGCTGAAACCGAGAGGCCGTAGCGTATACAGACATACGTAAGGGTTCTTGGCCTAGGCAACAACGAAGAAATTCGGGTTTCTCAACAGCCTGAAAAAGTGCAGTATGCACTTTTTTATAATAATTCATTAGACATTTCCATGAATTTTTTCTTAGTATTTTCAAGCTCCTGGGAATCTGCCTCCCTTAGTTCATGCCACCCTCTTTGATTCATAGCTTCCAATATTTCAAAATGACAGTTTTGGACATTACTTAAACATATATTTAAAGCAGATATTAGATCAAAGCAAGCCGCTTCGATGATACCCGTATTATATGTGGAGGTAACCTGTTTTTCTGACATCAATAAATCATTTAATAATTCCTTTTCACTAAAATTGTTGTCATAAGACATTTGCTTAACCTCCCTAGGACATTTTTGAATTAATTTCAAAAAAGATGAAATACTATGGATATTCGTTCCTATAGTTTAAGTTCAAAAGCAATTATCTTTAATGGAGCAAATTGCATAATTACTTTCTATAAAAACCATCTACTAAATGTAGTTTTAAAATCCTCAAAGCTATACCATCAAATATGCTTATATCTTAAGTATTTAAATCAAGGATGATATTCGCATATGCAATTGTGCCAAGTAAGAGTTATGCAATTTCCTCAATGATATGAAATTAGATAATTAAGTAGATTATTATAATTTTCTTTATGCTTATTAGAGGATTTTTGGCAAAGGTTTTTGAGTTGAGCATCATTGAAGTATGATGCATATAAATTGTACTTTCTGTTCATCATTGCTTCATAGGCTAATTGATTTTCGATAACCTTAAGGCTAGATTCATCTAGCCTAGTATTAGAATACATTTTATTGATCCTCCTTTACGAATATTTCTTAATTATAGTATTTCAAGTAAATAGATATATATTGCTTGTAAATTATGAAGAAGATAAACATAATTAGAAAGCTTGGATAATTTTTAAAATTTGAAGAAATTAAATAATTTTGGATTGGTGCAATTGCATAATGTATATGGTATATTAGATAATTTCCCATAGAAGATGATTATGCAATTTGATCAATATAAAAAATATATGTCAAAGGAGGTGCGTTATGGGCTTATTTGATAATTTTTTCAACATTTTTAGGAGCAAAAATGGGAAAAGGAATAATACTGAAAATAATAGGGATTTAACCAATATGAAGGATACCCATGTATCCTTTGGAGAAGACCCAGGAAGCATTGGAAATCCTCAAGATGAAGAAAAGTAAGATCTAAGCTCCTATGACTAATCATAGGAGCTTAGATCTTTTTAAAAAGCCAAGAAGAGGGAGCAAAACTTTACCTAGCCCCTACCACTTTAAGCTTAGAACTGCAAAAGCCTAGATCCTCGGCCCAGTAGATTTATATTTGCTAAATATTCCAACAATTATTTGCTGTATTGACAATTATAGATAAATTTGATACTTTATATAGAAATAATAAACAGAATAGTAACACTCATATAAATCCAGTAATAGGGTCTGGAAGTATCTACCAGTCAACCGTAAATTGTCTGACTATGGGTGAAATTATTATAATGCATACTGTCTTTACTTTAAGGACATGAATTTAGTATGTAATTTGTCTGCATAATAATTTCACTCCTATGGAGTTATTATGCAGATTTTCTATTTATTGATTTTAACCCGGATTATCCATGGGAGATTAAAAACTACTTTTATTTTTAAAGCTTTCTATGATTAATCTGAGTTTATATTTCGTTCATTTGCAAATAATATGAAAAAACTGGAGGTTGTGAATTATGGAGGGAAAATTAATTAAAGAAGGCTTAACCTTTGACGATGTACTGCTTATACCACAAAAATCACAAGTTCTACCTAAACAAGTAGATGTAAAAACAAGACTTACTAACAAAATAAAGCTAAATATACCAATTATGAGTGCGGGAATGGACACTGTTACTGAGGCAAGACTAGCAATTGCAATGGCTAGAGAAGGTGGAATAGGAATCATCCATAAAAATATGTCCGTTGAGAGACAAGCCATGGAA
This sequence comes from Maledivibacter sp., assembly GCA_025210375.1. NCBI lineage: Bacteria > Bacillati > Bacillota > Clostridia > Peptostreptococcales > Caminicellaceae > Maledivibacter > Maledivibacter sp. The sequence continues at coordinate 293,993 of JAOASB010000052.1, forward strand.
GTAGACAAGGTAAAAAGAAGTGAACATGGAGTAATAGTTGATCCATTTCATCTGTCTCCTAACCATGTGATTGCTGATGCATTAGAATTAATGGAGAGATATCATATCTCAGGTGTTCCTATAACCGATGAAAATGAAAAGCTAGTTGGGATTTTGACTAATAGAGATATAAGATTTCAAAATGATTTCAGTAAAAAAATTGATGATATAATGACTAAGGAAAACCTAGTAACAGGTAAGGAAGGTACAACATTAGATGAGGCAGAAAAGATATTAAGAAAATGGAAAATAGAAAAGCTTCCGATAGTTGATGAAGAAGGTACATTAAAGGGACTTATAACTATTAAGGATATTGAGAAAGCAATAAAATATCCAAATAGAGCGACTGATGAGAAAAATAGACTTCTAGCAGGTGCTGCAATAGGTATAACCGATGATATGATGGTAAGAGTGGCTGCTTTAGTAAAAGCAGGTGTAGATGTTGTGGTTTTAGATACTGCCCACGGACATTCACAGGGTGTTCTTGATGCCGTTAAAAAAGTTAAAACTGAATATCCAGATCTGCAAGTTGTAGCTGGTAATGTTGCTACAGGTGAAGCAACTGAAGATTTAATTAAAGCCGGAGCAGATGCTGTTAAGGTAGGAATAGGCCCTGGATCCATATGTACAACAAGGGTTGTGGCAGGAATAGGTGTTCCTCAAGTAACTGCAGTTTATGATTGCGCTCAGGCTGCAAAAAAATATAATATTCCTATAATAGCCGATGGTGGTATCAAGTATTCTGGAGATATTCCAAAGGCAATTGCAGCGGGAGCAGATTTGGTAATGATGGGTTCATTATTTGCGGGTACAGAGGAAAGTCCTGGGGAAACAGTGATCTATCAAGGAAGAAGCTTTAAGGTTTATAGAGGTATGGGATCACTTGGAGCTATGGCGGCCGGAAGTAAGGACAGATATTTCCAAGAAGATACCAAAAAATTTGTTCCTGAGGGAGTAGAAGGTAGAGTGCCGTATAAAGGTGCCCTTAGAGAAACTATATATCAATTAATAGGCGGACTTAAGGCCGGAATGGGATACTGTGGAGCTGCTACAATCGGCGATCTTAAAGAGAATGGTAAGTTTATAAGGATAACTGGGGCAGGATTAAAGGAGAGCCATCCCCATGATATCCATATAACAAAGGAATCACCAAATTATAGCTTTAGAGACTAATAGGGAGGGTTTATCATGGAGTCAAGAGAACTAGTATTGATAGTTGACTTTGGCGGACAGTATAACCAATTGATTGCTAGAAGAGTTAGAGAAGCAAATGTATATTGTGAAGTAGTTCCATATAAAAAGGCTTTAGAAAGAATCAAGGAAAAGAATCCTATAGGAATAATATTTACTGGTGGACCCGCAAGTGTATATGCAGAAAATGCACCAACCATTTCTAAGGAAGTATTTGAACAGGGAATTCCAGTATTGGGGATTTGCTATGGTGGACAGCTTATGGCAAAGCTTTTTGATGGGAAAGTTAATAGAGCCCCATCAAGGGAATACGGAAAAATTCAACTTAATATACCTAAAAATAAGGATATATTTAAAAATATTGAAGATAAATCTGTTTGTTGGATGAGTCATACTGACTTTATTGAAGTGGCTCCAGAAGGATTTGAGATAACGGCTACAACAGATAACTGTCCAGTGGCTGCAATGGAAAATAAAGATAAGAAGTTATATGCTGTTCAATTCCATCCAGAGGTTGAGCATACTCCATTTGGCAAACAATTTATTAAAAATTTCCTATATGAGATTTGTGGATGCTCAGGAGATTGGACTATGTATAATTTCGCACAGAAAACCATAAAAGAGATAAAAGAAAGAGTTGGTGATAAAAAGGTTTTATGTGCTTTATCTGGAGGAGTAGATTCATCGGTAGCAGCAGTTTTAGTACACAAGGCTATAGGTGATAACCTAACCTGTATTTTTGTCGATCATGGACTCCTAAGAAAAAATGAAGGCGATGAAGTAGAGGCAGTTTTTGGTGAGAAATTCAATATGAATCTTATCAGAGTAAATGCTGGAGAAAGATTTTTAGGAAGACTAAAGGGAGTAACTGACCCAGAGACAAAGAGAAAAATAATTGGAGAAGAATTCATAAGAGTTTTTGAAGAAGAATCTAGTAAGCTTGGAGAAATGGATTATCTATTACAGGGAACAATTTATCCTGATGTTATAGAAAGTGGTACCGATGAAGCAGCAGTAATCAAAAGCCACCACAATGTTGGTGGACTTCCAGAGGATATGAAGTTTGAATTGATAGAACCCCTTAGACAACTGTTTAAGGATGAGGTTAGAAGAGTTGGAGAAGAATTAGGAATGCCAAAGGAAGTAGTATGGAGACAGCCTTTCCCAGGACCAGGACTTGCTATTAGAGTATTAGGAGAAATTACAGAGGATAAGCTTAAAATAGTAAGAGAATCCGATGCTATACTAAGGGAAGAAATTAAAAATGCTGGCTTGGAAAGAGAGATCTGGCAGTACTTCACAGCCCTACCAAACATGAAATCAGTTGGAGTTATGGGTGACGAAAGAACCTACAGCCATGCAGTGGGTATCAGAGCAGTTACATCCTCAGATGGTATGACTTCTGACTGGGCTAGGATACCATATGATGTCCTTGAAAAGATATCAAATAGAATAGTGAATGAAGTAGATAATGTAAACAGAATAGTGTACGACATAACTAGTAAGCCACCTTCAACTATTGAGTGGGAGTAATAAACAAAAAGCCTATAACCTTTAAATATAAGGGTTATAGGCTTTTAAATTTATGCTTTGGCTCTAATTGTAAATTTTGTAGTTTTTCCGCTACTTGAGTTTACTTATTTGGATATAAGTGTGAGTAAGTGTTTAGAGTGATTTCGACTTTATCATGTCCTAATCTTTCAGCAATTAGCACAGGAGAGAAGCCTAGTTCTATGAGCAGTGAAGCATGAGAATGCCTTAAGTGTATGCGTAGGAATGCAAAAAATCTGTGCTAGAAGGAAAATAAAAACTCCTATGTTTAAATAATTTGTTTAAGAAAATCAGATATTTCTTTAAATCTATAGGATATTTTTCTACTTAGCTGTTCATTATATCTGTGATTTGGAATAACAATACTTATAGCACCGATAGCTATGGATTTTGAGTTTATTAATGGAGAAGCCATACAGTAAAAGTCATTTTCAGGTTCAAACTTTATATAGAATCCATCTTGTTTTATTTGATTAAAAATATCCATAAGTTGAGGAGTCTTTTTATTCATTGATTCCTTATTACTAAATCCTTGCATGAATTTCTCTAAATTAGGTTTCGAAAGGTGAGCAAGAATTACAAGACCTATTGCAGAATCATAAGCCTTTTCAACTGTTCCAACCATGGAAGTAAGCCTTAGCGGATGCTTAGATTCCACCTTGTCAATATAAAGAATTTTATTTTCAAAGGGAATGGCAAGATGAACCGTTTCACTAAATTCATCAGCTAACTTTTCTATATAGGGGTGAACAGTATCGATAAGAGATACATCGGCCTCATAAATCTTTCCCATTTCAAAAAGCTTTGCACCTAAATGATATTTACTATTTTCAGGATTTTTATGTAGAAATCCTCTATACTCTAATGTGGAAATTATTCCATGCAATGTGGTTATTTTTATATCAAGAGCTATACTTATATCTGTTAAAGTAAGCTTTCCATTTTGCTTTGATACATGTTCAAGGACAAATATTGCCTTATCTATAGATTGGATAGTTTTCATATTTCCTCCTAAATTTTTATCTTATACTTTTAAAAGAATAATGTAATCCTAGTATAGCATAAAGAACAAGGGGTTTCAATATAACCGACTTGTATTCGATAATGACAAAAAACCGTTGACGGAAAGAAAAGTAAATGGTATTATAACATTGCATTATTAATGAATGTTGTTCGCTAATAACGAAATCATGAAATGTGAGAGGAGACAAAATATGAATCAAATAATGAAGGATTTACTAAAATTAGAAGAAGAATTTCAATTCACTAAATTTTCAAGTGAGGATGCATTAAATCTAGGATTGACATTTATAAAAATAGCAAAAGGATTAGATGAAGGAGGTATAGGCATCAAAATTGAGAGAAATAGACAAGTATTATTTTCCCATCTAATGGATGGAACAATGGTAGAGAATGCATACTGGTATGATAGAAAGAAGAATGTTGTAGATAGATATAATCACTCATCTAAGTTTGTTGAGGAAATGTATAAGGATATGGGAACAACTTTTGATAAATCTAGTCTTTTAGATCCTAAAAAATTCCAAGCAGTTGGAGGATCGTTCCCATTAATAATCAAAAATGTTGGAGTTGTAGGTTCTATTACTGTTTGTGGATTGACTGGGGAACTAGATCATAAAGTATGTATTGATGGAATCAAAGAATTCTTGAATGACAGGAAATAATATTTTAGAAGGGATGAATATCATGTCAAAAAGAGTATTGATAACTGGTGGAACATCAGGAATGGGGCTTAGTGCAACTAAACTTTTCCTTCAAAGAGAATGGAGAGTTATGGTTGTAGATATTAATCAAGAAAAGGGAGAAAAATTGATTGAAGAGCTTAAAGAACAAGGGTTTCAGGAAGTATACTTTTGTAAATGTGATGTCACAAAGGATAGTGAAGTAAAGGCACTTTATGATTATACCCTAGAAACATTAGGTGGAATTGATAGTGTCATTAATAACGCTGGTATTTGGACTGGTGGAATGCTTCATGAAACCAAGGAAGAAGATTGGGACAAGATATTTAATGTTGATGTAAAGTCTATATATTTAACTTCAAAATATTTTGTACCCTATCTGATTAAAAATGGTGGAGGAACTATAGTGAATACAGCTTCAGTTTCAGGTATGCTTGGAGATTACAATATGGCAGCATATAATGCAGCAAAAGGTGCTGTTGTAAATATGGCTAAAGCTATGGCACTTGACTATGGAAAATACAATATTCGTGTGAATAATGTTTGCCCTTCAGCATGTGCAACACCTATGTTTTTAGCAAATTCACAGGAAGTTATAGATATGTTTAACGAAGCAAATCCACTTAAAAGAATTTGTACTCCAGATGAAGTAGCGAAAGCCATGTATTTTTTAGCATCCGAGGATTCAAGTTCATGTAATGGTGTTAATTTGCCAATCTCAGGGGGACTTGACATACATACAGGTCAACCAGTACAGTAGATTGTGAGAATATCTGTTTTAGTATACTTATATCTTAAGCAGTTAAATCAATGATGATATTCCCATATTAGGCTTATCCAAGTAAGAGTCATGCAATTTCCTCAGTTATCAAATTTTTTTATTAAAAAAAAGGAAAAACAATTACTAAATTGAATTAATTACAAAGGATTATATAGGGAGAAAAGATACTAATGTCTCCTCGGTTTGAGAAACTTTTAAGAAATATCTTTGAAGCTACCATAAAAATTATAAGGTGGTGAAATCTAATGAAAGGTGAAATAGCTTTAATTTCCTATGATCCCTTGACAAATGATCTATTGGTACAACAGCTAAAGGATATATTCGCTTATACAAATAAAGTAATAGGGGTTTTATATGGAAACTTAGAAAATGTTAATGAATTGAAATCCAAGGTTATAGTATGTACAGATAATAGTATGGTAAAGGATATATTAAAGAAAATAAAAGGAAATACACCTGTTATTGTGGCAAAAAGGACTATAAGACTAGGTAATTTACTAGAGGTTTTGAGTCTAAAGCCAGGGTCAGAGGTATCTGTTATTAGCAATTTCATAAGGGAAGCGAAGGTCACCATAAACCTTTTAAAGCAAATGGGGATATTTCATTTAGATCTAATTCCATATGTTCAAGGTAGTGGACTGGATATTAAAGACACTGTGATTACAACGGGAGAGGATTTAGTACCAGAGGGTGTAGAAAATGTTGTTTGTATTGGAGAGAAATATATTGATATAAGTACAATA